>NZ_RZRO01000074.1:0-33264 GCF_003997975.1 Mesorhizobium sp. M7A.F.Ca.US.005.03.1.1 | reverse complement strand
GGCTCATCTGGACCAATTCTCTGGACCAGTTTTTCCCTAGCCTGTGGAACGCACTTCAGGTGCCGCATTTCCGCTAGTAATCCTTGACCGCCTAAAGGGCGGTGCTAACGTTTGTCCAATCGGTCAAAAATTTGCGTAGCATGAAAACGCGGCAAAGACCAAGCGTTGGGCGCAGCGAAACAGTTTACAAGGGGAAGTCCTGGTCATGTCCAACCGGCTGAAAGTCACGCCGAACGATCTCAGTGCATTCTGGATGCCGTTCACGGCAAACCGGCAGTTCAAGCAGGCGCCGCGCATGATGGTGTCCGCCAAGGACATGCATTACACAACCAGTGACGGCCGCAAGGTGCTCGACGGCACCGCCGGCCTGTGGTGCGTCAATGCCGGCCACTGCCGTCCGAAGATCACCGAGGCGATCCAGCACCAGGCTGCCGAACTCGATTATGCGCCGGCCTTCCAGATGGGCCATCCGATCGTGTTCGAACTGGCCAACCGCCTGGTCGACCTGGCGCCCAAGGGCATGGACCATGTCTTCTTCACCAATTCCGGCTCGGAATCGGTCGAGACCGCGCTCAAAATGGCGATCGCCTATCACCGTGTGAAGGGCGAGGGCTCGCGCACCCGGTTGATCGGCCGCGAGCGCGGCTATCACGGCGTCAATTTCGGCGGCATTTCGGTCGGCGGCATCGTCACCAACCGCAAGATGTTCGGCACGCTGCTCGGCGGCGTCGACCATATGCCGCACACGCATCTGCCGGAAAAGAACGCCTTCACCAAGGGTGTGCCGGAGTATGGCGCGGAACTCGCCAACGAGCTGGAGCGTATCGTCGCCCTGCACGACGCTTCGACCATCGCCGCCGTCATCGTCGAGCCGGTCGCCGGCTCCACCGGCGTCATCCTGCCGCCGAAGGGTTATCTGGAGAAGCTGCGCGAGATCTGCACCAAGCACGGCATCCTGTTGATCTTCGATGAGGTCATCACCGGTTTCGGCCGTCTCGGCACACCGTTCGCCGCCGACTATTTCGGTGTCACGCCCGACATCATGACCACCGCCAAGGGCGTCTCCAACGGCGTCATCCCGATGGGCGCGGTGTTTGTGAAGAAGGAGATCCACGACGCCTTCATGACCGGCCCCGAGCACATGATCGAGTTCTTCCACGGCTACACCTATTCGGGCAACCCGATCGCCTGCGCGGCCGCACTCGGCACGCTTGACACCTACAAGGAAGAGGGCCTGCTGACCCGTGGCGAGGAGCTGGCGCCGTACTGGGAAGACGCGCTGCATTCGCTGAAAGGCGAGCCGAACGTCATCGATATCAGGAACATCGGCCTGATCGGTGCGATCGAGCTGGCGCCGATCGCCGGCCAGCCGACCAAACGGGCCTTCTCGGCCTTCGTCAAGGCGTTCGAGCGCGGCGCGCTGATCCGCACCACCGGCGACATCATCGCGCTCTCGCCGCCGCTGATCATCACCAAGGGCCAGATCAACGAATTGATCGACCATGTTCGCGATGTGCTGAGGTCAATCGATTGACGGACTGACGCGGTCGGTTGAGGTCGGCGCGGCAGCGCGCCGACCTGACCTTTGGCTTGCAACGAACCATTACAGTCAGGCGGGCAACGCACCGATCCCGGTCAGGATCACCCGCTTGATATTTTCCTTGGCTTCCCGCCATTGCCGGTCGGACAGAGGTTTTCCGCCATTGAGTGTCTCGATCTGATGGCCGAAATCGGCGTAGTGCTGGGTCGTGGCCCAAAGCATATAGAGCAGATGGCGCGGATCCACCGGGTCCATCTTGGCTTCCTCGATCCAGCGCCTGATGATCTCGACGCGGCCGTCGGTCCATTCGCGCAGCGTCGATTCCATATAGTCCTGAAGCACCGGCGCCCCGTGCATCACTTCGGAGGCCCAGACCTTCGAGCCGTCCGGATGGCGGCGTGATATTTCCATCTTGGCGTCGATATAGGCACTGATGCCGTCTATGGGCCCGCGCGCCGCGTCGAAGCAATTGGCCGCCTGTAGCCAGATTTCAAAGATGTTTTGAACGACCGACCGGTAAAGCTCTTCCTTGGTGGCGAAATAGTAGTGGAGATTTGCCTTTGGCAGTCCGGCCAGATCCGCAATCAACTGCATCGTGGCGCCGCCAAACCCTGCCTCCGCAAACACCTTCTCTGCAGCGACGAGAATGGTTTTTTCATTCTCTCGGCGGATCTCCTGTCGCCGCATGGGGCGGGTGGGTTCTGCCATGTCTACCCCAAGATTCTAGTTGACCGCTTGGTCAGGTTGTGTAGTTTAAAAGCTGACCATACGGTCAAGCTGTAAATCACTCAAGGGGCGACAAGACCCCCGGTGTAGATGGGAACTCGAGATGGCCGCACCCGGCGAGAATCTGCGAATCAATTCAGATCGTTTGTGGGATTCCATCATGGAGATGGCGAAGATTGGCCCCGGCATTGCCGGCGGCAACAATCGCCAGACCGTGACCGACGAAGACGGCGAAGGGCGGCATCTGTTCAAGCGCTGGTGCGATGCGGCCGGGCTCGAAATGGGCGTCGATGAAATGGGCACGATGTTTGCCCGCCGCGAAGGCACCGATCCCAGCCTGCCGCCGGTCTATGTCGGCAGCCATCTCGATACGCAGCCGACCGGCGGCAAGTATGACGGCGTGCTCGGCGTACTGGGCGGGCTTGAAGTGGTGCGCTCGCTCAACGATCTCGGCATCAAGACCAAACATCCGATCGTCGTCACCAACTGGACGAACGAGGAGGGCTCGCGCTTCGCGCCGGCTATGATGGCGTCCGGCGTGTTCGCCGGCGTGCTCGACCAGGCCGATGTGTACGGGCATGTCGACAAGCAGGGCAAGAAATTCGGCGAGGAACTGGAGCGTATCGGCTGGAAAGGCCCCGAGAAGGTCGGCGACCGCAAGATCCATGCCTTCTTCGAACTGCATATCGAACAGGGACCGATCCTCGAGGATGAAGATATCGACATCGGTGTCGTCACCCATGGCCAGGGCCTGAAATGGCTGCAGGTGACGCTGACCGGCAAGGAAGCCCATACCGGCTCGACGCCGATGCCCAAGCGCCGCAATGCCGGGCTCGGCATGGCGCGGGTGATCGAACTGGTGCACGAGATCGCCATGGACTACCAGCCCGATGCCGTCGGCGCGGTCGGCCACATGGAGGTCTATCCCAATTCGCGCAACATCATCGCCGGGCGCACCGTCTTCACCGTCGATATCCGCTCGCCGGAAAAGGAAGTGCTGGACGCGATGGATGGCCGTATCCGCGAAGGCATCGACACGATCTGCGATGCACTCGACATCCGCTACGAGATCGAACAGGTCGGCGCTTTCGATCCGGTGACTTTCGATGCCGGCTGCGTCAAGGCGATCCGCGATGCCGCCGACCGCCTTGGCTATTCCCATCGCAACATCGTTTCCGGTGCCGGCCACGACGCCTGCTGGATCAACCGCGTCGCGCCCACCGCCATGGTGATGTGCCCTTGCGTCGATGGCCTCAGCCACAACGAGGCCGAGGAGATCACCAAGGAATGGGCTTCGGCGGGTGCCGATGTCTTGTTCCACGCGGTGGTGGAGACGGCTGTCATCGTGGAGTGAGCTTAGAATCCACCTTCCAAACGACGCTCGTAAAGAAGCGCGAAGAGAACAAGGGAACAGTCAATGACCAAAGTCATCCGAAACGGCACCATCGTCACCGCCGACCGCACCTGGAAAGCCGATGTGCTGATGCAGCACGGCAAGATCGTCGCCATCGGTTCGGGCCTGCATGGCGACCATGAGTTCGACGCCACCGGCTGCTACGTCATGCCGGGCGGCATCGACCCGCACACCCATCTCGAAATGCCGTTCATGGGCACCTATTCGGCCGATGACTTCGAGTCCGGCACGCGCGCAGCGCTCTCCGGCGGCACGACCATGGTGGTCGATTTCTGCCTGCCGGCGCCGCAGCAGTCGCTGCTCGAAGCCTTGCAGATGTGGGACAACAAGACCTCGAAGGCGTCGTGCGACTACTCCTTCCACATGGCGATCACCTGGTGGGGCAAGCAGGTGTTCGACGAGATGGCCACGGTCGTCGACAAGGGCATCACCTCGTTCAAGCATTTCATGGCCTACAAGGGCGCGCTGATGGTCGACGACGACGAGATGTATGCGTCGTTCCAGCGCTGCGCCGATCTCGGCGCGCTGCCGCTCGTTCATGCCGAGAATGGCGACGTGGTGGCGGCACTGTCGCAGAAGCTGCTGGCTGCCGGCAACAACGGCCCCGAGGGCCACGCCTATTCACGGCCGCCCGAAGTGGAAGGCGAGGCGACCAACCGCGCCATCATGATCGCCGACATGGCCGGCGTGCCGCTCTATGTCGTGCATGTCTCCTGCGAGCAGAGCCATGAAGCGATCCGCCGGGCGCGCCAGAAGGGCATGCGGGTGTTCGGCGAGCCGCTGATCCAGCATTTGACGCTGGACGAGAGCGAGTATTTCGACAAGGACTGGGACCATGCGGCACGCCGCGTGATGAGCCCGCCCTTCCGCAACAAATCGCACCAGGACTCGCTGTGGGCCGGCCTCCAGGCGGGGTCGCTGCAGGTGGTGGCGACCGATCATTGCGCTTTCACCACCAAACAGAAGCGCAACGGCGTCGGCGATTTCACCAAGATCCCGAACGGCACCGGCGGGCTTGAAGACCGCATGCCGGTGCTGTGGACCACAGGCGTTAACACCGGCCGGCTGACGATGAACGAGTTCGTCGCGGTGACCTCGACCAACATCGCCAAGATCCTCAACATGTATCCGAAGAAGGGCGCCATCGTAGAGGGCGCCGACGCCGACATCGTTGTCTGGGATCCCAAGCGCAAGAAGACAATTTCGTCCAAGAAGCAGCAATCGGTGATCGACTACAATGTCTTCGAGGGTTTCGAGGTGACCGGCCTGCCGCGGTTCGTGTTCTCGCGGGGCGAACTGTCGATCCAGGAGGCCGAGGTCAAGGCCAAGCCCGGCCATGGTGAATTCGTCGGCCGCGAGCCGAATGCGGCGGTCAACCGGGCGCTGTCGACGTGGAAGGAAATCTCCGCGCCGCGCAAGGTGGAACGCACCGGCATCCCGGCGACCGGGGTTTGAGGTGCGGCGCGGGGGACTTCTTTTCGCGGCAGTTTTGGTTCTGGTGGCCAGCCAAGTGACGGCGGCCGGCATCGACCTAGCCAAACCTTATGGCAACAAGTCCGGCTGCATCAACAAGAACGGCCAGGAAGTCTACGCCGAGGACATGCTGCTTCTAACCAACACCGACTTCATCACGGCGACGAGCGCTTGCACCTTCACCGGCAAGAGGGTCCAGGCCGACGGCTCGCTTGTGGTGAAGGCGGAGTGCGAGGCCGAAGGCGAAGAGGGCAAGTCGCCCGCCACCTTCATCATCAAGCACAGCACCAAGAACGCCAAGAAACTGTTGATCGCGGATGCGGACGGCACCGTCTATGGGGAAGTGTCTCGGTGCCGATGATTGCCGAAGCTGGCGGGCGCAAACCTCTAGCAATTGGCCGACGGGCGCCTAGCCCGGCGAAGTCAGCTTCCGGCGACCAGCGCATCCAGTTCCGGCAGCAGGACGACGCTCTCCTGTTCGTTGGGATCGGTGCGCGCAATGACGGCAGAGGACGGGGCGCCGCTCAGGTTGGCCGGCAGATGCGGCACGCCGGCGGGGATGTAGAAGAGATCACCGGCCTTGACGACGATATGATGCTCGAGCCGGTCGCCATACCAGGTGTGAACTTCGCCGGAGAGCACATAGATCGCCGTCTCGTGGCTCTCGTGCATATGCGCCTTGGCGCGGGCGCCGGGCGGCATGGTGAGCATGTGCATGCAGATGCCGGAGGCACCGACGGTCTCGGCGGCAATGCCGGCGAAATAGGTCAGCCCCTGCTTGCCTTCATAAGTGCTTTCAGGGCGGATAAGATGACAAGTGGGTTTGGGCGACATCGGGGAAACTCCGGGCGTCGATCGCGTGGGACAAGGTCAGAGGGACAGGGCCAAATGGGACAGGGTAAGTGGAAAACAACATCGCGATAAAAGCAATCGGATTCCAGCCGCCGCGGGAACGGAAACAGGCAGGCGGCAACCGATGACGGGGAATTCGCCAGCCGTCGTCGCGGCAAGCAAACTCGGGCTGACCTTCCAGACCAATGACGGGCCGGTGCAGGCGCTGTCCAATGTCGATCTGACCATCGGCAAGGGCGAGTTCGTCTCCTTCATCGGGCCTTCGGGCTGCGGCAAGACCACGCTGCTGCGCGTCATCGCCGATCTGGAGAAGCCGACCTCGGGGGCGATTTCCGTCAATGGCATGACAGCAGAGCAGGCGCGTGAGAAACGCGCCTATGGCTATGTCTTCCAGGCGGCGGCGCTGTTTCCGTGGCGGACCATCGAGCGCAATGTGGGGCTGCCGCTGGAGATCATGGGCCTGTCCAGGGCGGAGCAAGGCGAGCGGATCAAGCGCACGCTCGGCCTCGTCAACCTCTCTGGATTCGAGAAGAAATATCCCTGGCAGCTCTCGGGCGGCATGCAGCAGCGCGCCTCGATTGCCCGTGCGCTGGCCTTCGACGCCGACCTGCTGCTGATGGACGAGCCGTTCGGCGCGCTGGACGAGATCGTGCGCGACCATCTCAACGAGCAGCTGCTGGAATTGTGGGGACGCACCAACAAGACCATCTGCTTCGTCACCCACTCCATTCCGGAGGCCGTCTATCTGTCGACGCGCATCGTCGTCATGTCGCCGCGCCCCGGCCGCGTCAGCGACATCATCGAATCGACGCTGCCGAGAGAGCGGCCGCTCGACATCCGCGAGACGCCGGAGTTTCTGGCGATCGCAGCGCGGGTGCGGGACGGGCTGCGCGCGGGGCACAGCTATGACGATTGAGGGAGCAAACGACGGGCTCCCTCCTCTCCCCAACGGGGAGAGGGTGGCCGGAGCGAAGCGGAGGTCGGGTGAGGGGGCGGCGCCGACGGATCCGACCAAGAGAAAGGTCGGGGCAACCGCTCGCGCCCGAAAGCTGCGGGTTGACGAGACCGAGGCTGAATACAGGCTTTGGGGGGAACTGAGAGACCGTCATCTCAATGGCTACAAATTTGTGAGGCAAGTGCCGCTTGGACCGTTCATCGCGGATTTTGTTTGTCGCGAGGTAAGCCTGATTGTCGAACTTGATGGTAGTCAGCACGCAGATTCTCCAACCGACCCTTCCAGGACAGCTTGGCTGAACGGACAAGGTTATTCGGTTCTCCGGTTCTGGAATCATGAGGTTTTGGCCGAACGTCGAGCGGTCCTGGATACGATCTTGGCTTGCCTTGACGGAAAGATTGCTACCCCCTCACCCGACCTCCGCTTCGCTCCGGCCACCCTCTCCCCGTTGGGGAGAGGAGGGCGCCAGTCGGCTGAGGCCCGCTAGATGGACACCTTCCGCGACAAGCTCGTTCCCGTCACCTCCATCCTCGTTGGCGTGGTCGCGCTCTGGTATGTCTTCGCCGTCATCCTCAACACGCCGTTCCAGCGCGATCTCGATCGTCGCGCCGGTGAAACATCCACGTTCAGCGAACTCATCGGCAAGACGCTGTCGCAGCCGAAGCCGACATTGCCGGCGCCGCACCAGGTGGCGGTGAATTTCTTCGAGAACACCTTCCTGCGGCCCATCACCTCCAACCGCAGCCTGGTCTACAATGCCTGGGTGACGCTTTCGTCGACGCTGCTCGGCTTCGCTTTCGGCACGGCGCTCGGCATCATCATCGCCGTCGGCATTGTCCATGTGGCGACGCTCGACCGCAGCCTGATGCCGTGGATCATCGCCTCGCAGACCATTCCCATCCTGGCTGTGGCGCCGATGATCATCGTCGTGCTGGGGGCGATCGGCATCAGCGGGCTCGTCCCGAAGGCGATGATTTCGACCTATCTGTCGTTCTTCCCGGTGACTGTCGGCATGGTGAAGGGGCTGCGCTCGCCCGAGATCATGCATCTCGACCTGATGCACACCTACAATGCCAGTCGCGCGCAGACCTTCTGGATGTTGCGCGTGCCTGCTTCGGTGCCGTTCCTGTTCACCTCGATGAAGGTGGCGGTGGCGGCAAGCCTGGTCGGCGCCATCGTCGGCGAACTGCCGACAGGCGCTGTCGCCGGCATCGGCGCCAAGCTGCTCGCCGGCGCCTATTATAGCCAGTCCATCGACATCTGGTCGGCGCTGGTTGCTGGCTCAGTGGTGGCAGCCCTTCTGGTCATGGTGGTCGGCATTGCCGGGCGCCTCGTCGACCGCGCCATGGGCGGGAGGCCGGCATGAACTGGCTGAAACCCTCCTGGCAGGCAGTGCTGGCGATCGTGCTGTGCCTGATCGCTGTGGCGCTCGGCCCGATCGCCGCGCCGAAAGTCGATGCACTGGCGCAGCCTGCAGGGACGTTGATATACCCCTATGTGGCGACGACCTGGCTGATTTTCGGCGTGCTGCTTGTCGCCGCTTTGATCTCGATGACCAGAATACCGTCCATTGTCGAAGCCGTTGTGCTTTTCATCGGCGCGCATCTGGCCGCCTGGCTGCTGATTGGCGGCATCACCGGCTTCGAAGGCCTGGCGCGGACGCCGTTCTTCCTGTTGCTCACCGGTGCATGGCTGCTTGGCTGGCGCTGCGTGGCGGTGCTGTCATCATTGCGTCCGTTCGCCAAATGGGCTCGCACCGCGCTGCGCCTGATCATCCCGGCCATCTTCGGCGCCTGGATCCTGATCATCTGGGAAGCGGTGACGCGTGGGGCCGGCATACCCTTCATCCTGCTGCCGCCGCCAAGTGCCATCGGCGCGCGCATCGCCGGTTCGCTGCCGGTGCTCGGCGCCGATGTCCGCCAGACCATCTTCAAGGCGGTCATCTTCGGCTATGTCGTGGGCAGCGGCGCCGGCTTCATCACCGCGGTGCTCGCAGACCGTGTGCCGTTCCTGCGACGCGGCCTGTTGCCGATCGGCAACATGGTCTCGGCGCTGCCGATCATCGGCGTCGCGCCGATCATGGTGATGTGGTTCGGCTTCGACTGGCAGTCCAAGGCGGCGGTGGTCATCATCATGACCTTCTTCCCGATGCTGGTGAACACGGTCGCCGGTCTGGCCGCCTCCGGCCATATGGAGCGCGACCTGATGCGCACCTACGCGTCGGGCTACTGGCCGACGCTCTTGAAGCTTCGGCTGCCGGCAGCAGCTCCCTTCATCTTCAACGCGCTGAAGATCAACTCGACGCTGGCGCTGATCGGCGCCATCGTTGCCGAGTTCTTCGGCACGCCTGTCGTCGGCATGGGCTTCCGCATCTCGACCGAGGTCGGGCGGATGAACATCGACATGGTCTGGGCCGAAATCGCAGTTGCAGCACTTGCGGGTTCGGTCTTTTATGGCGTGGTCGCTCTTGTGGAAAGAGCCGTCACGTTTTGGCATCCCTCTGTCCGTGGTGGATAGGGGCGGTGGGTTTAGGGCACTAACTTCAGAGGGTAACAAAATGAAAAGACTGATTATTCCCGTTCTGGCTGGCGCGATGTCGCTTGCCGCTTTCCAGGCAATGGCCGCCGACAAGGTGACGTTGCAGCTGAAATGGGTCACGCAGGCCCAGTTTGCCGGCTACTATGTCGCCAAGGCCAAGGGTTTTTATGAGGCCGAGGGTCTCGACGTCGACATCAAGCCGGGCGGTCCCGATATCGCGCCCGAGCAGGTGATCGCCGGCGGTGGTGCCGACGTTATCGTCGACTGGATGGGCGGTGCGCTGGCTGCCCGCGAAAAGGGCGTGCCGCTGGTCAACATCGCCCAGCCGTTCAAGAAGGCCGGCATGGAGCTGGTCTGCCCGAAGGACGGCCCGATCAAGACCGAAGCCGACTTCAAAGGTCACACGCTCGGCGTCTGGTTCTTCGGCAACGAGTATCCGTTCTACGCCTGGATGAACAAGCTCGGCCTGAAGACCGAGGGCGGCCCGGACGGCGTCACGGTGCTCAAGCAGAGTTTTGACGTGCAGCCGCTGATCCAGAAGCAGGCGGACTGCATCTCGGTCATGACCTACAACGAATACTGGCAACTGATCGACGCCGGCTACAAGCCGGAACAGCTGACCGTGTTCAACTACTCGGCCATGGGCAACGACCTGCTCGAGGACGGGCTCTATGCGTCCGAAGACAAGCTCAAGGATCCGGCCTTCGAAGACAAGATGGTGCGTTTCGTGCGCGCCTCGATGAAGGGCTGGAAATATGCCATCGACAACAATGACGAAGCCGCAGGCATCGTCATGGACGGCGGCGGCCAGGACGAGAACCACCAGAAGCGCATGATGAGCGAAGTCGCCAAGCTGATCGACAATGCCGACGGCAAACTTGACCCGGCGACCTACGAGCGCACCGCCAAGGCGCTGCTCGACCAGAAGATCATCACCAAGGAGCCGACCGGCGCCTACACCACCGCCATCACCGACAAAGCGGTCAAGTAAGCCTAGCCGGCAACATATCTATCCAGAAAGCGGCGCATCCGGCAGAAATGTCAGAGGCGCCGTTCCTTTATGGTGTTCATGACGAAGCTGGTCTCGATCGAGGCGACGCATTTCAGCCGCGCGATCTTTTCCTTGATGAAGCGCTCGTATTGTTCGAGGCTTCCCGTCACCACTTTCAGCACATAGTCGCGCGAACCGGTGACGAGGTGGCATTCCAGCACCTCTTCCCAGCCGCGGATCGCGTCCTCGAACATCACGATCTCGTCTTCGTTCTGGCGGCTGAGCCGGATGGTGGCGATGGCGACCATGCTCCAGCCGAAGGCTGAGGGATCGACCAGCGTGGTGTAGCCTCTGATGACCCCGGTCTCCTCCAGCCGCCGCACACGCCTCAGGCAGGGCGACGGCGACAGGCCGATGCGCTCGGCAAGCTCGTTGTTGGTGATGCGGGCGTCGGCCCGCAGCTCACGCAGGATTTTCAGGTCGAAATCGTCGGCTATCTTCTGCTGCACTTTCGGTCTCTCCAGGCAATTTGTTGCGGGGATGCAGCCATGTGAGCCCAAAAATAGCAAGGACTGGTGGAACGAGATCGCATAAATTGCCGTTCACTATTTCACTCGAACAGGCAGGAAAAGCCATGACCGCGCCACGCCCGTCGAAAACCCATATCGGCAACCACAAGCTCCACCCGGAGACGCTGATGCTGAGCTATGGCTTCGATCCGCAGCTGTCGGAGGGCGCCGTCAAGCCGCCGGTGTTCCTGACCTCGACCTTCGTGTTCAAGTCGGCGGAGGAGGGACGCGACTTCTTCGACTACACATCCGGCAGGAAGGAGCCGCCGAGCGGCACCGCCTCCGGCCTGGTCTATTCGCGCTTCAATCATCCCAACAGCGAGATCGTCGAGGACCGGCTGGCGATTTATGAGGGGACGGATGCCTGTATCCTGTTTTCATCGGGCATGTCGGCGATCGCCACGACACTGCTCGCCTATGCCCGTCCAGGCGACGTCATCCTGCATTCGCAGCCACTCTACGGCGGCACGGAGACGCTTTTGACGCGCACGCTCTCCGGTTTCGGCATCGGTGCTGTCGGTTTCGCGGATGGCGTGGATGAGCCGGCGGTGCGCACGGCCGCCGACGCGGCCGTCGTGAAAGGCCGCGTGTCGGTCATCCTGATCGAGACGCCGTCAAACCCGACCAACAGCCTGGTCGACCTCGCGCTGATGCGCAAGATCGCCGACGAGATCGGCGCGAGCCAAGGGTCAACGCCGATCATCGTGTGCGACAACACATTGCTGGGTCCGGTGTTCCAGCGGCCGATCGAACATGGTGCCGACGTGTCGGTTTATTCGCTGACCAAATATGTCGGCGGCCATTCCGACCTGATCGCAGGTGCCGCCATGGGCAGCAAGGCTATCACCAAGCCGATCAAGGCGCTGCGCGGCGCGATCGGCACGCAGCTCGACCCGCATTCCTGCTGGATGCTCGGCCGCTCGCTGGAGACGCTGTCGATCCGCATGGAGCGGGCCAACGACAATGCTCGCCTGATCGCCGAATTCCTGCGCGACCACGCCAAGGTCGACAAGGTGCACTACCTGCCGTTTCTGGGCGAGAATACGCCGGCCGGCCGCGCCTACAGGGCGCAATGCAGCGGCGCCGGATCAACCTTCTCCTTCGACATCAAGGGCGGGGAGAAGGCGGCTTTCGCCTTCCTCAACGGATTGCAGATCTTCAAGCTGGCGGTGAGCCTCGGCGGAACGGAATCGCTGGCCAGTCACCCCGCGGCCATGACCCATTCGGGCATTCCCTTCGAGGTGCGCCAGCGCATCGGCGTGCTGGAGACCACGGTCAGGCTGTCGATCGGCGTCGAGCATCCGGACGATCTGATCGCCGACCTGACGCAGGCGCTGGCGGCGGTCTGACCGCTATCGCTGAAGCCGGACAGGACGGCCCCTAGGATCTCTATACGTCATCACAAAAATGTGTGGTTGGATACATTGTGCCGCCAGGCCGTTCCGTTGGCGCATGCGCGCGCCGGGGAGCCGCGACGCGTGCACAGTCAATCGGAGGTTCTTCATGCGCACCCAATCCTTCTTACCGGCGCTGTCGGCGCTGGCCATTTCGACCGCTTTCCTGTTCGCATCGCCGGCCCTGGCAGCCATGGAAAAGTTCAAGGCGACACTAGACGGCAGCCAGCAGAGCCCGCCCGTCACCACGAAGGGTAAGGGCACGGCCACTTTCACCTTCGACACGACCAAGAAGAAGCTCAACTGGAACGTCAAATATTCCGGCCTCAGCGGACCGGCGACGGCCGCGCATATCCATGGCCCTGCGGCGATGGGTGAAAACGCCGACCCTGTCATCCCGTTCAAAAAACTCAAGAGCCCGATCAAGGGGTCGGAGACGCTCACTGATGCCCAGGCGGCTGACCTTGAGGCCGGCAAGTATTACGTCAACGTCCACACCAAAGCGAACCCGAATGGGGAGGTCCGCGGCCAGATCGAGAAGGCGAAGTAGCTGACCGTTGAAGGTTGGCGGGACAGCGCCCCCCTCTGTCCTGCCGGACATCTCCCCCTCAAGGGGGGAGATCGAATGTACTTCGGGTTTCGCCAATCGCCAGTGTTGGAAGAAGGGCGAGACGACGAAACTGCCAATCTCCCCCCTTGAGGGGGAGATGCCCGGCAGGGCAGAGGGGGCGTGAAGGAATTCGACTTGACCCGGTCGGCTCTCAAACCTTGTCGCGGATCTGGGTCATCGTCCGGGTCGGGGTGATCGCTTCGGGGTCGAGCCGGATCTCGACGATCGCCGGCTTGCCGCTGGCGCGGGCGCGTTCGAAGGCCGGGGCGAAGTCCGCCGTCTTCTCAACCGTTTCGCCATGGCCGCCATAGGCGCGGGCGAGAGCCGCGAAATCGGGGTTCTTGAGGTCGGTGGCCACCACGCGGCCGGGATATTCGCGCTCCTGATGCATGCGGATGGTGCCGTAGATACCGTTGTTGACGACGACGACGACGATCGGCAGGTCGTATTGCACGGCAGTGGCGAATTCCTGCCCGTTCATCAGGAAGCAGCCGTCGCCGGCGAAAGCGACCACGGTGCGCTCTGGAAACAGCTCTTTGGCGGCGACTGCCGCAGGCGTGCCATAGCCCATCGAGCCTGACGTCGGCGCACCTTGAGTGGCGAAGCGGCGGAAGCGATGGAAGCGATGCACCCAGGTGGCGTAATTGCCTGCGCCGTTGGTGAGAATGGCGTCGTCGGGCAACATCTTTTCGAGATAGTTCATGATCGGGCCCATCTGGACCGGGCCGGGGCCGCTTTCGGGTGGTGTCGACCAGTCGAGATAGGTGGCATGCAGCTTTGGCGTCTCGGCTGCCCAGACGGGTGCGGAGGCCGGCTTGCGTTTGGCGAAAGCGTCGACGAAGGCGGACGGCGAGGCGTTGATCGCCAATGCCGGCCTGTAAACGCGGCCGAGCTCGCCGGAATCGGCATGGACATGGACCAGTGTCTGGGCGGGGTAGGGGCTTTTCAGCAGCGTGTAGTCCGAGGAGGGCATTTCGCCCATGCGGCCGCCGATCAGCAGCACGAGGTCGGCCTGCTTGATCGCTGTGGCCAGCTTCGGGTTGATGCCTATGCCGACATCGCCGGCATAGTTCGGATGCAGATGATCGAACAGCATCTGGCGGCGGAAGGAACAGCCGACCGGCAGCGACCAGGCCTCGGCGATCGCGCGCATTTGTGCAACCGCCTCGGCGTCCCAGCGCGTGCCGCCAAGGATGACGAAAGGCCGCTTGGACTTAGCCAGCAGCTTTTCCAGCGCATCGAGTTCCGCTTCGCCGGCCCGTGTTTCCACCGGTGTGTGCGGCAAGGCGACGGGCGCCTCGACGACACTGGTCAGCATGTCTTCGGGCAGCGAGATCACCACCGGGCCGGGACGGCCCGATGTCGCCACGGCGAAGGCGCGGGTGACGAATTCTGGGATGCGCGAGGCGTCGTCGATCTCGACTACCCATTTGGCGATGTCGCCGAAGAACCTCTTGTAATCCACCTCCTGGAAAGCCTCGCGCTCCTTGGCGTGGCCGGCGACCTGGCCGATGAACAGGATGACGGGTATCGAATCCTGCATGGCGATGTGGATGCCGGCCGAGGCATTGGTGGCGCCGGGGCCGCGGGTGACGAAGCAGATGCCGGGCTTGCCGGTCAGGCGGCCGTGGCAATCGGCCATCATGGCGGCACCGCCTTCCTGGCGGCAGACGATGGTGCGGATCGCTGAATCGTGCAGCGCGTCGAGCACCGCCAGATAGGATTCACCGGGCACGCAGTAGATGCGGTCGGTGCCGTTGGCTTCGAGAGCGTCGACGATGAGTTGTCCGCCGGTCTTCATTGTCCAGACTTCTCCAGTTCGGCAAGGATTTCTTGCGTGTGCTCGCCCAGGCGCGGCGAGGGGCGCTCATAGACCAGCGGCGTGCCCGACATCACCATCGGCGCGCGCACCGAAGGCAGAAGATTGCCATGGCCATCGTCCAGGTCGAGCCGCATGCCGCGCGCGATCGTCTGCGGGTCGGCGAACATCTGGCCGATCGTGTTGATCGGGCTCGCCGGCACGCCGGCCGCTTCCAGCTTTGCCAGCAGCGGATCGCGGTCGAAGATCTTCAGCGCTTCGATCACATGCTCGCGCAGCTTGACCCGGTTGGCGACCCGGGCGGGGTTGGTGGCGAAATCTGGATTGGCTGGCAGATCGTCCAGCCCGACGGCAGCGCAGAATTTGGCGAACTGGCCGTCATTGCCCACCGCCAGGATGATGTGCCCATCCCGGACCGGCACCACCTCGTAGGGGGCGATGTTCATATGCGCATTGCCCATCTGCACCGGCGATTTGCCGGAGACGAGATAGTTCAAATTCTGGTTGCCGAGCGCCGAGATCTGGGTGTCGAAAAGCGCCATGTCGACATGCTGACCTTCGCCGGTCTGCTCGGCATGGCGCAGTGCTGCCTGGATGGCGATGACCGAATAAAGGCCGGTGAAGATGTCGGAGATGGCGACGCCCGCCTTTTGCGGCTCGCGGCCGACCTCGCCGGTGATCGACATCATGCCGGCCATGGCCTGGATGATGAAGTCGTAGCCGGCGCGCGGTGCGTACGGACCGTCCTGGCCGAAACCGGTGATCGAGCAGTAGACGAGGCGCGGGTTGATCTTGCGCAGGCTGTCATAGTCGAGGCCGTATTTCTTCAGGCCGCCGAGCTTGAAGTTCTCGATCAGCACGTCCGAAGTGGCGACCAGCCGGCGCACCGTCTCGGCGCCTTCCGGGGTCGAGAAATCGATGGCGATGGAGCGCTTGCCGCGGTTGCAGGAATGGTAATAGGCGGCCGACAGGTTCTCGCCGTCCTTGCCCATGACGAAGGGCGGGCCCCATTTGCGGGTGTCGTCGCCGCCATCGGGGCTCTCGACCTTGATGACATCGGCGCCGAGATCGGCAAGCAACTGCCCGGCCCATGGCCCGGCAAGGATGCGGGCGAGTTCGACGACGCGGACGCCTTTCAGCGGGGGCTCAGCCATGGATCACCGTGGTTGCCGCAATCACTGCGATTGCTGCGAAAGCAGAGCCTCTATCAAGCCCTGCAACGGCTGTCACGGCTCTTGCAATGGGCCAATCCGTCACGCTTTGAGGACTTCGTCGGCCCAGGCGGCGAAATCATCCATGATAATGTCGCGATTCACCTCGTTCAGGCTTTCGTGGCGGGTGTCGGCGTAAACCTTTGAAACCAGATTCGAAAAGCCCATCTTGCGCATGCGATCGGCAAGATGGGTGATCCCTTTGCCATAGTCGGAAGCCGGATCCTTCTCGCCGCCGACGATGCTGACGGGCAGGTCGCGCCGGATACCGGCAAAGCCGGCATCCTTGCCGCCGTTCAGCGCCATACCGACGACGTCGCGCCACATCGACACCGAAGCGTCCCAGCCGCACAAGGGATCGGCAATGTATTTCGCCACTTCCGCTTCGTCGCGCGACAGCCAGTCGAACACTGTGCGGTGATTGGGCACCGCCTTGCCCCAGGCCTGGAAGGTGAGTTTCGGCAGCAGGCGCGATGGCACGTCGGAGCCGAGCCGCATCCGTTCCCAGGCAAGGATGCCGAGCGCAAGCTGCCCAAGCGGGCCTTGGGAGAAATTGCCGTTCCAGATTGCTGCCGCGTGAACGCGTGGCGAGTGGCGCAACAGGTAGTTCAGCGCCACCGACGCACCCATCGAATGGCCAAACAGGATGACCGGTCTGTTTGGCCGTTCGCGGGCGATGAGATCATGGATGACGTCGACGTCGGCGATCACCTTGGCGGCACCGTCCCTGTCGGCGAACCTGCCGAGCGGAGCGTCGGACGCCTTGGTCGCGCCGTGGCCGCGATGATCGTGGACATAGACGTCGAAACCGCGCGAGCCAAGAAAATCGGCAAAGCGGGCATAGCGCGCTGCGTGCTCGGCTAGCCCGTGATTGATCTGGACGACGGCGCGTGCCCGGCCATCGGCCTGCCTGACGAAAAGATTGAGCTCGGCACCGGTCGGCGAGGCAACCACGCGCTGCTGGCTGAATGACATGCCGCCTGGTCCCGCCCTTGCTTTTGTCGTCGTTGGCTTTGTTTGCGCCGGCCCACATTATGCGTCAATCCGGCAAACCCGCTTTTCGCGACGATGTTTCTTGCGTTCGGTCAGCAAAATATCGCAATTCTGACATGGAGACAGCTTCAGTCTGTCGCCCACTTCTTCAGCCGGGGATTCTCCATGCGCATCGGTGTCGTTTTCGGATTGGCCATGTTGGCGGCGTCGCTGGCCGGGGCCGCGCATGCCGACGTGAAGATGAGCGGCAGCTTCGTCGCCGACGCCGCCTGTCCGGCGACGCAAGCGATCAAGAACGGCAAGAACCCCGGCAATGTCTCGACCGATGCCGGGCAGAGCTATCAGCTGCTTGCCGGCAACAAGGATACGCCGACGCATTATCTCATCCTGGTGCCGGGCGCCGATCCGGAGCGCCGCTGGGTGAAGGTCAGCTGCGGCCATGTTTCCGGCAGCAGCGCGGCGACCGTGCCGGCCGCGCCTGACGGGCAAGGCAAGCCGGCGGCATCGGGGAAGCCCGAATACGTCTTCGCGCTGAGCTGGCAGCCGGCGTTTTGCGAGACAAAGTCGAACAAGACCGAATGCAGGGCACAAAGTACCGGCGATTTCGACGCCACGCATTTCACCTTGCACGGCCTGTGGCCGCAGCCGAATGGCAATTTCTATTGCCAGGCGACGGCGAGCGACAAGGCCAACGACAATCCGGCCCACTGGAAAGACCTGCCGCCGGTCAATCTTGACGCCAACACCCGCACGGAACTCGATCAGGTGATGCCTGGAACGGCCTCCCATCTCGAACGGCATGAATGGATCAAGCACGGCACCTGCTACGGCAAGAGCCAGCAGGACTATTTCTCCGATGCGCTGAATTTGATGCGCGCGGTGAACAGTTCGCCGGTGCGCGATCTCTTTGCCAAGAACATCGGCGGCAAGCTGACGGCCGACCAGATCCGCGGCGCTTTCGACACTGCCTTCGGGGCGGGAGCAGGGGACCGCGTGCGCGTTTCCTGCGTCATCGATCCGTCGAGCGGCAGGCGGCTGATCGGCGAACTGACCCTCGGCCTCGCCGGCCCGATCGGCCCGAACAGCGCGCTCAAGGACCTGCTGCTGGCTTCGGTGCCGACCAACAAGGCAGGCTGCCCGACCGGCACCGTCGACGCTATCGGGTTCCAGTAAGGGCGGCTGAACGGCGCCTAGACTGCACGAGCAGCGGTCCACACTTGTCCGTGTGATTGGCCTGATCTGGCAAAAGCGATTGCCGTTCGCCGCCGCATCGCCTACATAGCGGCCAACCTCCATTCAATTCGACAAATCCAGTCGGTTTTTCAGGGAAAGCGCGCGTGGCACGCCAGTTCATCTATCACATGGCCGGCCTCAACAAGGCCTATGGCACCAAGAAGGTGCTCGAGAATGTCCATCTCTCCTTCTATCCGGACGCCAAGATCGGCATCCTCGGCCCCAACGGTTCGGGCAAGTCGACGATCCTCAAGATCATGGTTGGGCTCGACAAGGAGTGGAACGGCGAAGCGTGGCTCGCCGAAGGCGCCACTGTCGGCTACCTGGCGCAGGAGCCGGCGCTCGATCCGGACAAGACCGTGTTCGAAAACATCATGGAAGGCGTCGCCGCCAAGACCGCCATCATCGAGCGCTACAACGAATTGATGATGAACTATTCCGACGAGACGGCCGACGAGTCGGCCAAGCTCCAGGACGAGATGGATCGGCTGAACCTGTGGGACCTCGAACAGCAGGTCGAGATGGCGATGGAAGCGCTGGGCTGCCCGCCCAAGGATTCGGAAGTCACCAAGCTTTCGGGCGGCGAGCGCCGCCGCGTCGCGCTTTGCCAGCTTCTGCTGCGCCAGCCCGACCTTCTGCTGCTCGACGAACCGACCAACCATCTCGACGCCGAAACCACGGCATGGCTGGAAAAGCATCTGCGTGCCTATCCGGGCGCCGTGATGATCATCACCCACGATCGCTACTTCCTCGACAACGTCACCGGCTGGATCCTCGAACTCGATCGCGGCCGCGGCATTCCCTATGAGGGCAACTACACCAAATACCTCGAAGCCAAGGCCAAGCGGCTCAAGCAGGAAGGCCGCGAGGACGATGCCCGCCAGCGCG
Source organism: Mesorhizobium sp. M7A.F.Ca.US.005.03.1.1 (assembly GCF_003997975.1). Taxonomy (NCBI): domain Bacteria; kingdom Pseudomonadati; phylum Pseudomonadota; class Alphaproteobacteria; order Hyphomicrobiales; family Phyllobacteriaceae; genus Mesorhizobium; species Mesorhizobium sp. M7A.F.Ca.US.005.03.1.1. The sequence continues at coordinate 14,058 of NZ_RZRO01000074.1, read as the reverse complement.
CCATCGGCCGCGAGCGCGAATGGATCCAGTCGAGCCCGAAGGCCCGCCAGACCAAGTCCAAGGCGCGTATCCAGGCGTTCCAGGACCTTTTGGATGCAGCCGACAAGCGGCGTCCGAGCGATACGCAGATCGTCATCCCGCACGGCGAACGGCTCGGCAATGTCGTGATCGAGGCGGAAGGCCTGTCGAAGGGCTTTGGTGACACGCTGCTCATCGACGGCCTGGAATTCAAGCTGCCGCCCGGCGGCATCGTCGGCGTCATCGGCCCGAACGGCGCCGGCAAGACGACGCTGTTTCGCATGATCACCGGCCAGGAAAAGCCGGATGCGGGTTCTGTGCGCGTCGGCGAAACGGTGAAGCTCGGCTATGTCGACCAGAGCCGCGATGCTCTCGATCCGTCGAAGACGGTGTGGGAAGAGATTTCCGGCGGCGCAGAAGTGGTCAAGCTCGGCAAGTTCGAGGCCAACACGCGCGCCTATTGCGCGTCGTTCAACTTCCGTGGCGGCGACCAGCAGCAGAAGGTCGGCAACCTCTCCGGCGGCCAGCGCAACCGCGTGCATTTGGCCAAGATGTTGAAGACCGGCGGCAATGTGCTGCTGCTCGACGAACCGACCAACGATCTCGACACCGAAACGCTGGCCGCGCTCGAAGACGCGCTGGAAAATTTCGGTGGCTGCGCGGTCATCATCTCCCACGATCGCATGTTCCTCGACCGCCTGGCGACGCATATCCTCGCCTTCGAGGGCGACAGCCATGTCGAATGGTTCGAGGGCAATTTCGAGGATTACGAGCAGGACAAGATCCGCCGCCTCGGGCCAGATGCCGTCAACCCGCACCGCATGACCTACAAGAGGCTGACGCGGTAAGGGGTTTTCCGGGCGGCGATCTCAACCGGCATGAGGAGCTCAAATGGCTGATTGGTCCGCCGCCCAATATCTGAAATTCGAGGACGAACGCACGCGGCCCGCGCGGGATCTTGTGGCGCAGGTGCCCGTCGACTTTCCGCGCCGGGTCGTCGACATCGGCTGCGGGCCTGGCAACTCGACCGAACTGCTCGTCGGGCGCTGGCCGGATGCTGGGGTGAGCGGCTTCGACACTTCGCCCGACATGATCGAGAAGGCGCGGGCTCGCTTGCCCGAGGTCACCTTTGATCTGGCCGATGCCTCCACATGGCAGCCGGCGGAGCCGGTCGACGTGATCTTCGCCAATGCGGTGTTCCAGTGGCTGCCCGAGCATCCCGCAGTCTTCCAGCGGCTGATGGGTTTCCTCGCGCCAGGCGGCGCGCTTGCCGTCCAGATGCCCGACAATCTGGGCGAGGACTCCCACCGCCTGATGCGCGAGACCGCCGCCGAATTGCCGTTTGCCGAAAAGCTCAAGGGCGCGGCACGCGGGCCGTTGCCGCCGGTGTCGTCCTACTATGACCTCCTGTCGCCGCTCAGTGATCGGCTGGATATCTGGCATACCATCTACAACCACCCGCTTGCCGACGCGCAGGCGATCGTCGAATGGGTGAAGTCGACGGGCCTGAAACCGTTCCTCGATCCGCTGGATTCCGACGAACGGGCGATGTTCCTCGAAAGCTACACGGCCAAGATCGCCAAGGCCTATCCGAAAACGGCTAGCGGTAAGGTGCTTTTGCGCTTTCCACGCATCTTCATCGTTGCCAAGCGGGCCTGATTATCCACGTTGCACGAGGACCAGTCCGGCCTAAACCTTTGGTTTAAGCCGGCGTAAACCGCCGCGGTGAGAAAACTGTTGCGCCGGAGCGTTCCGGCGCCCACATGAAGCCCGCAACGCCTGCGGATGGGACGGACTGGACATGCATCGCGTCATCATCAGCGGCATCGGCGTTGAAATCCCTGAAGCCACAATCACCAATGAAGAGCTGGTGGCCAGCTTCAATGCCTGGGTCGACGCGGAGAATGCGCGCCGCCTGGGCACCGACGAGCCGCCGCTGGCGAAATCGGATAGCGACTTCATCGTCCACGCTTCGGGCGTGCGCACCCGTCATGTCATCGAGCGCGAAGGCATTCTCGACCCGACCCGCATGTCGCCGCGCATTCCGGCTCGGCCCGACGATGCGCTGTCGCTCGAAGCCGAGTTCGGCATCGCCTCGGCAAAGAAGGCTCTCGAGCATGCGGGACTACAGCCGTCGGATATAGACCTGGTGATCTGCTCGGCCTCGCATCACCAGCGGCCCTATCCGGCGATCGCCATCGAAATGCAGGAGGCGCTGGGCACGAAGGGCGCAGGCTTCGACATGGGGCTCGGCTGTTCTTCGGCGGCGGCGGCCTTGCACATCGCCGTCAATTTGGTGCGGTCCGGCGCGCACAAGCGCATTCTGGTGACGACGCCCGAGATCATCACCGGCCATCTCAATTTTCGCGACCGGCAGACGCATTTCATTTTCGGCGACGCTTCGGTGTCGATGGTGCTCGAAGGCCTGGCCAAGGGCGACAAGCGGCCGGGGCGCTTCGAGGTGCTCGACACGCGCATCTGGACGCAGATGTCGAACAACATCCGCACCAATCTGGGCTACCATACCCGCACCGCCCAGGATGATCCTTACATGATCAATCTGGAAGGCAATCTGATCAAGCAGGTCGGCAACAAGGTGTTCAAGGAAGTCACCGTCGCCGGGCAGAAATTCATCGTCGAATTCCTCGCCGAGCACGGGCTGACGCCACAGGCGATCAGGCGCTTCTGGCTGCATCAGGCCAATGCGCGGATGAATGCGATGATCCTGAAGCTGTCGTTCGGCCACGAGGTCGATCACGACCGCGCGCCAATGGTGCTGGAGCGGCTGGGCAACACGGCGGGCGCCGGGGCCATCGTCGCGCTGTCGGAGAACCACGCCGATATGAAGCCGGGCGATTTCGGTCTGATCTGCGCCTTCGGCGCGGGGTACTCGATCGGCGGCGCGCTGCTGAGAATGCTTTGAGGCTGCCGCGTCAGGCTGGTGCGAACGGCACCAGCATCGGAACGCGCGCGGCATAGTCGTCATAGGCGCTGCCCAGTTCGCCGCGCAGGAAATTTTCTTCCAGCCTGGCTTTCGTCACGATGCCGATGATGAGCAGCGCGGTTCCGGCTATGCCCCAGATGGTGCCCTTGGCTGCCATGGTGGCGAGGATCGCCAGCAGCAATCCGGTGTAGATCGGATGCCGGACAAGGCCATACGGGCCGGTGTTGACGACACGGTGCCCGGCCTTGGCGGTGATGGTGCCCGACCACAGCCTGCCAAGATGCAGGCGCGCCCACCAGGCAAAGGCGATGCCGATGGCGATCAGGGCGACACAGATCCAGGCTTCGGGGAGATCAGGCATCCACAGCCTGAGCCGGCCTTCATAGCCGTGCGCCGGAATGAACAGCAGCACCGCGCCGGCTACCCAGAGACCCCGATAGCGGGCCTCCGCCTTGAACCCGGCGCGCTTCTGGGCAGGGTCGGACCACAAAGCGGCGACGGCCCAGCTTCCTGCCCAGATCAACCAAAGCAACGTGATTGCCGTCACAGGTCGCATGATCAGCCTCCGCAAACCGTCTGGACGTCACTATGAAACCGGCACCGCGCGCCGGCAATGTGGTGCGAGATCGATGACAGGTAAGAAAAGCGTGATCGCGATCCTATCGGTGCTGTTGATCGGACGATCAGCACTTTCGACTGGACGCCGCGAAGCGCGCCCGGCTAACTCGCTGGATGACGAATGGAAAGAACGCCATGCCGGATCTCTTCCCCGAGGCTGAAAAGCCGGTTGAAATCATCGCCGCGCGAAAGCTTGCCGCCAGGGCGGCAGCGCTTTACGTGGCGCCGGCGGATCATTTTCAGACGCGCCCGGTGGACGAATTGCGGCTGGGTTTCGACGGCATATCAGGCGATTTCCATGCTGGACCGACGCGGCGCTCGGGCGGGCGCGAGCCCTGGTATCCGCGCGGCACTGAAATGCGCAACGAACGGCAGCTGTCGATCGTGGCAGCGGATGAACTCGCCATCGTCGCCGAGCGCATGGGCCTGGCCGAGATCAAGCCGGAATGGATCGGCGCCAATCTGGTGATGGAAGGGGTGCCGAACCTCTCCATGCTGCCGGCCGGCACGCTGCTGTTCTTCAAGGGCGGCGTCACCATCAAGGTCGACGCACAGAACGGCCCGTGCCGCATCGCCGGCCGGTCGATCGCCGAAAACGCCGGAATGGCCGACGTCGAAGCCGGCGCGCTGCTGTTCCCGAAAGCGGCGAAGCGGCTGCGCGGCATTGTCGCCTGGGTAGAGAAGCCAGGCACGGTTAGGGCAGGCGAAGAGATATCGCTGCGCGTGCCGGAGCAGTGGATTTATCAAGCCTGAGGGCCGGCTACGCCGCCCATGGAGCGGCGCAGCAAAAGCGCTGGACTTCAGCCCTTGCGGTTCTTCTTCACGCCTTGCGCCATGATGGAAACGTCGTCCCACTTCTCCCAGGTGGCAATGCGGTTGGCGTATTCCTGCTTGATCATCGGCAGGCCGCCATCGCCGAAGAATACCCGCAGCGGCGGCTCGGCGGCGTCGACAATGGCCAGCATGGCCGGCCCGGTGGCGTCTGGATCGCCGGCGACCGAATTGGCGCGGCGCTCGGCCATCTTGGCACGGGCGGGCGCATAGGCCTCGATCGGTTGGGACACCTTGGCCGACGGCCCGGCCCAGTCGGTGGAGAAACCGCCCGGCTCGACCAGCGTCACATGGATGCCGAATTCCGCGACCTCGATGCTGAGCGACTGGCTGAAGGCCTCCAGCGCCCATTTCGAGGCGTGGTAGAGGCCGAGCGAGGCAAAGGCATTGACGCCGCCGATCGACGAGATCTGGATGATGTGGCCGGAACGCTGTGCCCGCATGATCGGCAGTGCGGCCTGAGTGACCCACAGAGCGCCGAAGACATTGGTTTCGATCTGGTCGCGAGCTTCCTGTTCGCTGACCTCCTCGATGGCGCCGAAATGGCCGTAGCCGGCATTGTTGATGACGACGTCGAGCCGGCCAAAACGCTTGTGCGCCTCGGCGACAGCGGCATCGACGGCTTTCTTGTCGGTGACGTCGAGCTTTATCGCGGCAACCCTGTCGCCGTATTTCTCGACGAGATCGGCGAGCGTGCCGGCATCGCGGGCGGTGGCCGCGACGCTGTCGCCACGCGCGAGTGCGGCCTCGGCCCAGACGCGGCCAAAGCCTTTCGACGATCCGGTGATGAACCAAACCTTGTTTGTCATGATCTTGGAGTCCTTGCCCCTGCGGGCGTGATTTTGGATGAAAGCGGAGGCTTCTCCGCTTTCGGGCATATACGGTCGATCCTCTGATTTTCCAGAGGCGACGGGAATCTTTTGACAAAGACGCCTGAATTATCGGGGATAATTCACCTGAGACGACCAGGCCGGGTCATCGTGCTTTTGCCAGTAGCGCGCCATCAGCCGGCTGGTGATCGGTCCGACCTTGCCATTGGCGATCGCCGCGCCGTCGATCTCCGTCACCGGCATGATGCCGCCCGCGGTGGAGGTGATGAACACCTCGTCGGCCTCGCGCAATGCGGTGACGCTGACATCGGTCGCCGTGGCGGCAAGGCCTTCTTCTGCACAGAGATCGAAGACGGTGCGGCGGGTGACGCCGGGCAGCACGCCGGTGGCCGGCGTCGATAGTTTGCCGTCCTTGACGCAGAAGACGTTGAAGCCCGGGCCTTCGGCGACATTGCCGTTGAAGTCGAGGAGCAACGCGGTCTCTGCACCGCGATCATAGGCATCGTAGAGGCCGCGCACCAGATCGAGCCAGTGGTAATTCTTGATCGCCGGGTCGATCGAGGCCGGCGGAATACGCATCTTGTCGCTGATGGCGACGCGCAGGCCGCGCTGCAGCTGCTCGGCGTTGGCGACCGAGCCGAACGGCACGGCGAAGGCCATGAAGCGGTTGACCGCCTGGCGCGGGTCGCGGCTGAAGGTCGGAGAGGCGCCGCGCGTGCACAGCATTTCGACATAGGCGGCGCGATGACCGGACAGCGCCACGCAATTGTGCAAGATTTCGGTCACGCCGTCGCGGTCGAAGGGAATGGTCATGCGCAGCTTTTCCAGCCCGCCGAGGAAGCGGTCGAGATGCAGATCGAGGCGGAAGAAGCGGCCGTTCCAGACATGCACGGTGTCGTAGGTGGCGTCGGAATGCAGAAAACCCCAGTCCAGCACCGAGATCTTGGCCTGCGACATCGGCAGGTATTGGCCGTCGAGAAAGGCGATGCCGTCGGGGTAGGAATGCGGGTCGACATGGCGGTCGCCAACCACGGGCAGTTGCTTCTCGTCCTGTGTCGTCGCCGTGTGGCTCATTGGGGCCTCCTGTCACGCAAGGCGAGTCAGCAGGCTATCGGCGCAGGGCAGAACGCATAGAGCCACCCGCCCGGTGCTGTTCGGCCTCGATGACGATCTCGCCGATACATTGGATCGGAATTGCCTTAGATTGCGCGCTCTGAACGGGAGGGGGAAGATGGGCAGGCTTGGGGCCGTCATAGCAGCCATGACGATGTTCGCCGCCGCGGGCGAAGCCAGCGCCCAGTGCGCGCGCGAAGGCGAGGAATTGTGCCAGGGCGGGCAGACCTATCGCTGCGAGAAAACCGGCAGCGAATTGACACCGATCTTCCAGAACCTGCCTTGTGCGGTGAACGTGCCGTCGCTGAGCGGCACCTGGGTCGGCAGCGGCCATCAAAGCCCGGCGGGTGACGCCGGGGCCGACTGGCCGATCGCCATGACCATCAACGATGGCAGCGCGTCGATCGACTATCCGTCACTCGGTTGCGGCGGATCGCTGTCACAGACGTCCAGTGACGGCATTTCGGCGGAATACCACGAGAGCATCACCTACGGTCAGGACAAATGCATCGACGGCGGCAACATCACCGTCAGGTTTTTCAAGGAAAATCTGTCCTGGACCTGGATCGGCCAGGCCGATGGTCAGCCCTATAATGCGGTCGCAGTGCTTAAGCGGAAGTAGCCGTGGTCATTCCTCCTCGTCATCCGCGTCGAGCAGGCGCGTCGCGCGCCAGCGGGTGAGCACGACGTTGGTCTGCTCGATGACGAAGAAACGCGCCGAGTCGCGGTCGTAGCCTTCGCTCAGCAGTTTCTCGTAATCTGTGTGCATGTGGCGGATATGGGCAATCGTCGCCAACCATACGGCGATGCCTGGTGGTAAGGTCTTCATGTGGACCGCGCCGGCGTCGCCGCGGATCTTCTCCATGTCGGCATAGGGTGCCAGCGGCAGAAGTGCTGTCAGCGCCTTGGCGATGGCGCGGCGGCGACCGGTGGGCGCCGTCATCGCCGACCCCCGGGCTCGTCGCGCCCTTCGATGGTCGCCTCCGGTATAGCGTCGGTCGAGGCGAAATAGGGTTTTATGTCGATGACCGGAGTGCCGTCGAGCACGTCGATGGCGTCGAGATCGATGCGGCCGGTGTTCTGGTCGAGCCCGACGAGCCTGGCCACATGCAGCCCGATTGGGTTGGGGCGGGCAGGGGAGCGCAGCGAAAATACGCCTTTTGCTTCGGCCGCATGGCGTGGTTTCTGCACAATCAGGTCCCGCGGCGCGTGATGCAGCCAGGACAGGATGATGACGTGGCTGGCGCGCTCCAGCCCCCGTAAGCCATTTCGGTAGGGCGCGTCCATGGTCAGCACTGCCTTCTGCCCGGTCTCGCGCGCGGCGCGCATGTTCTTCGGGCAGGTTTCGCGCGTCGTCCACGGCGAGGCAATGCGGCCGATGAAGACGATGCCGTCATCCGGCGGCATCAGGGCGGGATCGTTTTCCAGCCTCTGCTCGCCTTCGCGGGCCTCGAACATCTCACGCGGTCCAGTCATGGCCCATGTCTCTTAAAACGCCACACAAGCGGCATTTTCTTGTCCGGAAGCGACATAGCGCTTGCAAGGTTTCGAAAACTGACATAAACATATGTTTATATCTTTTCAAAGAGAATACGCTGATGCATGTCTCGCTCGACACTATGGTGGATACGTTAAAGGCGGCGGCCGAATCCAGCCGATTGCGCATACTGGCACTTCTGTCGCGCGGTGACCTCACCGTTTCCGATCTTACCGAAATTCTCGGCCAGTCGCAGCCGCGCGTTTCGCGGCACCTGAAGCTGCTTCTGGAGGCAGGGCTGATCGGCCGCTACCAGGAAGGGTCCTGGGCCTTCTTCCGCCTGTCGGATGCGGATTCCGCGCGTGACTTCGTCATGGGCCTGGTTTCCGGCATTCGCGGCGCCGATCCGCAGGTCGAGCGCGATCTTGAGCGCCTGGCCTCGGTCAAGCGCAAGCGGCAGGACCGGGCGGTCGAGTATTTTTCCGTGAATGCGGCAAGCTGGGACCATATCCGCTCGCTTCATGTGCCGGACCGCGCCGTCGAAGCCGCAATGCTGAAACTGGTCGGCAAGCGGCCGTTCCAGTCGATGCTCGATCTCGGCACCGGCACCGGGCGGCTGCTCGAAATCTTCTCGCCGCTCTATCGGCGCGGTGTCGGCATCGACATGTCGCGCGAGATGCTGACCGTGGCGCGCGCCAATCTCGACAAGGCCGGCGTTTCGAACGCGCAGGTTCGGCAGGGCGACATCTTCGCGCCGCCGGTCGAGCGCGATGCCTTCGATCTCGTCACCATCCATCAGGTGCTGCACTATCTCGACGATCCCGCCCGCGCCATCCACGAGGCGGCTCGGCTTTTGCGTCCGGCAGGACGCCTGGTCATCGTCGATTTCGCGCCGCATGCGCTGGAATTCCTGCGCGAGGAGCATGCGCATATGCGGCTCGGCTTTTCCGACCGGCAGATCGCCGACTGGTTTTCGGAAGCCGGCCTCGATCTCGAAGATGCCCAGGAGTTCGAGCCGCGCGGTGGCAATGAGGCGAGGCTCACCGTGAAACTCTGGCTCGGCCGCGATCGGCGCCTGCTGATTGCCGATCCTTCCAACGACACAAGGCAGGCCAAAGAGAACTCGATGGGGGAAATCGCATGAACCAGTTCCGCTTTTCCCGCCGCCCCGACATCGGCGACAAGGTCAGGGTTTCTTTTGATTTCAACCCGACGACGGCATACGAGATGGAAGCGAGGCTGTGGGAGACGGTCACAAGGCTGGAGCCGCTGAAGCCGAAATTCGTCTCGGTGACTTACGGCGCCGGCGGCTCGACACGGGAGCGCACCGCGCGCACTGTAAAGCGCATCTTGACGGAAACCGGTATTCCTGCAGCGGCGCATCTGACCTGCGTCGGGGCAACGCGCGACGAGGTCGATGCGGTCATCCGGGATTACAAATCGATCGGCATCAACCGGTTCGTGGCGCTGCGCGGCGACCCGGCCTCCGGCGTCGGCGAGCCCTACCGGCCGCATCCCGGTGGCTACGAGAATGGCGCGGAACTGGTCGCCGGGCTCAAGACGATCGCGGATTTCGACATCTCCGTCGCGGCTTATCCGGAAAAGCATCCGCAAAGCCCCGATTTCGCCACCGACATCGAGATGCTGAAGCGCAAGGTCGACAATGGCGCGACGCGGGCGATCACCCAGTTCTTCTTCGACAACGATCTCTACGAGCGCTATGTCGAGCGCGTTCGCCGCGCCGGCATCTACATCCCGATCGTGCCGGGCATCCAGCCGGTTCACAGTTTCAAGCAGGTCGCGAACTTTTCCGCGAGGGCGGGCGCGCATGTGCCCGGCTGGCTGGCGGAGCGTTTCGAAGGCCTCGACAAGGACCCGCAGACGCATGCGCTGGTGGCATCGGCGGTGGCAGCCGAACAGGTCATGGACCTGGTCGAGCGCGGTGTCGGCGATTTCCACTTCTACACCATGAACCGCGCCGATCTGGTCTTTGCCATCTGCCATATGATCGGTATTCGCTCGCACGAGGCGGCGGCCGCCGGATCAGCCGCGGCATGAGGTCGGGCTCAACAACAAAAGGCCGGGAAAACCCGGCCTTTTGAATTGGTTGGACTATTTGGGTGCTGGTCTTCCCCGCTTTGGCGGTCAGGGAAGGAAGCCCATAATGAGGGCTCCGATAAAGGCGAACGCAGCACAGATCATCAATGCGTTGATAGGCCTCGTAAGTCCCATGACATAGCCTCCTCTTAAAGAGCTATGTCATGGAGTCTAGGTTCATTTGTGCCACAGGCAAGCGGAAAATGTGCTGCATTGCGACGTGATTGTGAAATCCGCGACATGTCTTTTGCCGTTAGGCTTTGAAACTCCTAGGCAAATACCGACTTCAGACCTGTGAATAAAATGTGGCCGGCTCGTGTCGCTGCCGTGTCATGGCAGCGCTACCGCCGCGAAAGTCGAATTCGACTTTCGCGGCGATGTGGGGGTTCAAAGGACGCGCTAACGTCTTCCAAGGACGCGCCCGTCGATGGTGATGAGGCCGAGCGCGATCAGCACCACCCCGCCGATTTCGAACAGCTCCAGCCGCTCGCCTAGGAACAGGAAGCCGAGCAGCATGGCACTGGCCGGCACGACAAGCGTGACCAGCGAGGCGTTGGTAGCGCCCGCCGAGGCGACGAGGTTGAAATAGAGGATGTAGGCGACGGCTGTGGACAGAAGTGCCAGCGCCAGCACCGCCGCCCATACCGGCGGCGAGGCCGAGAACACGCCGGATGGGCCGTAGGTGAAGAGCACGATCGGGATCATGATGATGGTCGAAGCGGTCAACTGCCCGGTGGCGACGACCGGCGAGGGCACGCCCTTGAAGCGGCGGGCGACCATCAGCGCAATGCCATAGGACAGCGAAGCGCCGATCAGCGCGAATTTGGCCCAGACCGGGCCGCCAAGCCCGGAAAGCAGGCCGGGGCCGATCATGACGGCCGTACCGGCGATGCCGAGCGCAATGCCGGCGAGCTTGTTCCAGGAGAGCTTTTCGTCCGATGTCAGCGCATTGGCGAGGATCAGCGTCCAGAACGGCGTCGTGGCGTTGAGCACCGAGGCGACGCCGGCGCCAAGCTCCGTCTGGCCGGCGAAGATCAGCGAAAAGGGCACGACATTGTTGGTGAGCGCCAGCAGGAAGAACAGGCCTGCATGCGGAAGTGCGAGGCGGAAGGACGGACCGCGCAGGCCGAGATAGATCTGCAGCGCGATCGCGGCGATGGCGACGCGAAACAGCACCAGCACCAGCGGGGGGAGTTCGGCCACCGCGATGCGGGCAAAGAAGAACGAGCCGCCCCAGATCGCGCCGAGCAGCAGGAGCTGCCCCCAGTCCTTGAGCACCATCGGCCCGCGCGGTGCTGATGTCGCGGCTATTGCCATGTGAGTCGCCCTCCCAGACGGCCTGAATGCCAGTCAGTCAGGCAGAAGCCATATCGGACTCAGTGACAAGAGCCACCCGAAACCTGATCGCTGGCAAACGTTGCTGGCAAAGACCTAGCGCCCCAGCGTCAGCCGCACGAGACACAGAATTGTTTTCATTAGCCGCTAGCTTGGATTAATTGTGCGCAGCCGAAGTGAGGATTCGTCCATGCAGCGATTCGAGAATGCCCGCGAGGCGGCACTGGCGCTTCGTCCGGACGATCCGGTCTATTGCTTCCGCCCGCAAGTGCTGATGGCGGATGCCAGGCAGTTCATGGGCATGTTCCCCGGCAAGACCGCCTATGCGGTCAAGACCAATGGCGAGCAGATCGTGCTGAAGACGCTGGTCGAAGCCGGCGTCAAGGCTTTCGACGTCGCTTCGCCGGGCGAGTTCGCCGCCGTACGTGCCGTTTCCCCCGATGCCGAGATGCTCTACATGCACCCGGTCAAGGCGCAGTCGGACATCAAGCTGGCGCTGGAGAAATACGCCATCCGCGTCATTTCGCTCGATCATGAGGACGAGATCACCAAGCTGACGCGAGTGGTGCGGGCTCTCGACATCGATCCGGGCTCGATCAGCGTGTTCGTGCGGGTGCAGACCAAGGGGCATGCCGCCTACGAACTGTCGAAGAAGTTCGGCGCCGGGCCGGCCTATGCCGTCGAGCTCGCGGAGCGGCTGAACCGTACCGGCTACAAGGTCGGCCTGTGCTTCCATGTCGGCAGCCAGATCGAGGATCCCGACACCTATGAGCGGGCGCTGGCTTCCGCCGACTGGGTGCGCAACCGGCTGACCTTCGATATTGCCGGGCTCGATGTCGGCGGCGGTTTCCCCGCCGAATACGGCCACGACCCTAACCGCAAGCAGATCGAGATGCCGTCGCTTGGCCAGATCATGTCGCGGCTGTCGGGCGATCTGAAGGAGTATCAGTTCGACCAGATGCCGCTGGTGGCTGAGCCCGGCCGGGTGATCGTGGCGCGCTGCCTGTCGTTGATCGTGCGGGTGCTGCTGCGCAAGGGCAAGCGGCTCTACATCAATGACGGCATCTGGGCATCGCTGTCGGATTCATGGACCGGCAAGATCACGCTGCCGGCGCGCTTCATTCCCGACCCGGCGATCCGCTCGCGCAATGGCGAGGAGAAGAACATCGTGCCGTTCAAGGTCTGCGGCGCGACCTGCGATTCCGTCGACATCCTGTCGCGGCCGTTCTGGCTGCCGGAAACGGTCGATACCGGCGACTGGATCGAGATCGGCCATATCGGCGCCTATTCGCTGTCGCTTAGGACCCGCTTCAACGGCTTCTATCCCGACACCTTCGTCGAGGTGACGACGCCGTTCGACGAGGGCGACGCGCCACAGGGTTTTGCCAGTTTGGAGACGATGGCGGATTGAGGGGAATAAGGCAGTAGGGGAATAGGGGAATAGGGGAATAGGGGAATAGGGGACTAGGGGAATAGGGGTGGCGGCAGTCACTGCTTCGGGCTAATTTGCCCTACTGCCCTATTGCCCTATAATTTTCCCAACAGCTCCGGCGTCGGCCAGCCATCCACCGGCAAACCTAGCCGCGTCTGCTCCTTACGGATCGCCTCGCGGGTGTTGGTACCCAAAATGCCGTCGACGGTGCCGACATCGTAGCCCTTGGCTTCCAGCTTGGTCTGCAATGCCTTCATCTGCTCATTGTTGAGACCGGTCTCGGGATTGCGCGGGTCCAGCGGCGGCGCGCCTGCCAGCCGTGCGGCAAGGTTGGCTGCCGTCAGCGCATAGGTGAAGGACTGGTTCCATTCGAGATAAACGTCGAAATTGTCGTAGGCGAGGAAGGCTGGCCCCTTGCGGCCCATCGGCAGCGCGAGGCCTGCTTTCAGGCCGTTGTCGACCAGCGGCGCGCCGCTGGGGTAGGTGACGCCCCATTGCGCCCACTGCGACAGCGGCAGCTTGTTGGTGCGACCGGTCTGATCCCACGGCATGTCTTCGGGCACGCGGACTTCCTGGATCCAGGGCTGGTCGCGTTTCCAGCCGCGCGACAGCACCTTGTTGGCAGTGGTCATGATCACATCAGGCACGCTGCCGCGCAGGTCGATCTTGCCGTCGCCGTCGCCGTCGACGCCGCGTGCCAGATAGTCGGAGGGCAGGATCTGCGTCTGGCCGATCTCGCCGGCCCAGGCGCCCCTGACATCGACCGGCAGCACGCCGCGATCGATCAGTTCCAGAAGCGGCACCAGCTGTTGCCGGAAGAGCTGCGGCCGGCGGCAATCATGGGAAAGCGTCACCAAGGCGCTCAGCGTGTGGAAGTCGCCCTGCACGGCGCCGAAATCGGTCTCCAGCGCCCAGAAGGCGGCGATGATCGGCGCCTGGACGCCGAACTGCTGGTCGGCGCGGGCGAAGACATCCGCGTATTTCTTCATGTTCGCCGCACCTTGCTTCAGGCGATAGGCCGAGATCATCCGGTTGGAAAACTCGACAAAGGTTTGGGTGAAGACGCCCTGGGCGCGGTCGCGCGCCAACACCTTGTCATCTAAGGTTGCCGCTTCAAGGGCGTCGAGACCCACTGCACCTACGCCGGCCGCCTTGGCTTCCGCGGCGACGCCCTGCTTCCAGGATTCGAAGTCGCCGCCGCATTCCTGCGCCATCGCCGGCAAGGCCGTGGCGCACAGGGTCAGCGCAGCCGCGAGGACTTTGGAACGCAGTCGCATCAGCTTCCTTTCGAAACGAACAGGGGGTCATTTGTTGTGCTCCCCCCCCCCGGGAAGCCCAACGCCCTGAATTACCGGCGGTTGCA
>NZ_RZRO01000073.1:0-33288 GCF_003997975.1 Mesorhizobium sp. M7A.F.Ca.US.005.03.1.1 | reverse complement strand
TGATGCCGGGCGACAACATCACGGTCGATGTCGAGCTGATCGTGCCGATCGCCATGGAAGAGAAGCTGCGCTTCGCTATCCGTGAAGGCGGCCGCACCGTCGGTGCCGGCATCGTCGTCACCATCAAAGAGTAATTTGGACTTAAACCGATCTGTCGCGGGCGCGGGAGTTGCCCGCGCCGCGCCAGAACAAGGAAGTGACGCATGAACGGACAGAATATCCGCATCCGCCTTAAGGCGTTTGACCACCGCGTGCTCGACGCCTCGACGAAGGAAATCGTGTCGACGGCCAAGCGTACCGGTGCAAACGTCCGCGGCCCCATTCCGCTGCCGACGCGGATCGAAAAGTTCACGGTCAACCGGTCGCCTCACGTCGACAAGAAGAGCCGCGAGCAGTTCGAGATGCGCACGCACAAGCGTCTGCTCGACATCGTCGATCCGACCCCGCAGACGGTCGATGCTTTGATGAAGCTCGATCTGGCCGCCGGCGTCGACGTCGAGATCAAGCTCTAAGGGAATGAGAGCGCGGTAAGGGGCGGTGCCCCTGGCCCGGAACTCTAAAGGAATTGAACCGATGCGTTCAGGTGTGATTGCAAAGAAGGTGGGAATGACCCGCATCTATAACGATGCCGGGGAACATGTTCCCGTCACCGTTCTCCTGATGGAGAACTGCCAGGTCGTGGCCCAGCGCACGCAAGAGAAGAATGGCTACACCGCCGTTCAGCTCGGCGTTGGCCTTGCCAAGGTGAAGAACACGTCGAAGGCGATGCGCGGCCATTTCGCGACCGCTTCCGTCGAGCCGAAGGCGAAGGTCGCAGAGTTCCGCGTCTCCGCCGACAACATGATCGATGTCGGCGCCGAGATCACCGTCGAGCACTTCGTCGCCGGCCAGAAGGTCGATGTGACGGGCACGACGATCGGCAAGGGCTTTCAGGGCGTCATCAAGCGCCACCACATGGGCGGTGGCCGTGCAACGCACGGTAACTCGGTTTCGCACCGTACGCACGGTTCGACCGGCCAGCGCCAGGACCCGGGCAAAGTGTTCAAGGGCAAGCATATGGCTGGCCACATGGGCGACACCCGCGTCACCACGCAGAATGTCGAGATCGTATCGACCGACGCCGACCGCGGCCTGATCCTGATCCGCGGTGCGGTTCCCGGATCGAAGGGCGCCTGGATCCTGGTCCGCGATGCGGCCAAGGTGGCACTGCCGGCCAATGCGCCGAAGCCTGCCGCGATCCGCGCCGTTGCTGCCGAAAGTGGCGCCAAGAACGAGGCTCCGGCCACAGAGGGAGCGGAATAATGGATCTCAAGATCACAACGCTGGGCGGCAAGGACGCCGGCAAGGTGGAACTCTCCGACGAGATTTTCGGCCTTGATCCGCGCGAAGACATCCTGCAGCGCGTCGTGCGCTGGCAGCTTGCCAAGAAGCAGCAGGGCACGCACAAGACCAAGGGTCGCGCCGAGATCGCGCGCACCGGCGCCAAGATGTACAAGCAGAAGGGTACGGGCCGCGCCCGTCACCATTCGGCACGCGCTCCGCAGTTCCGCGGCGGCGGCAAGGCCCACGGCCCGGTCGTTCGCAGCCACGAGCACGAACTGCCGAAGAAGGTTCGCGCTCTCGGCCTCAAGCATGCTCTCTCGGCCAAGGCCAAGAGCGCGTCGATCATCATCATCGACGAGCTGAAGCTGACCGAGGCCAAGACGAAGGCGCTGATCGCGAATTTCGCGACGCTGGGCCTGACCAATGCTTTGCTGATCGGCGGCGCCGAGCTTGACAAGAACTTCAAGCTGGCGGCGACGAACATCCCCAACATCGACGTGCTGCCCATCCAGGGCATCAACGTCTACGACATTCTGCGCCGCGGCACGCTGGTCCTTTCGAAGGCCGCCGTCGAGGCTCTCGAGGAGCGTTTTAAATGACCGACCTTCGTCATTACGACGTGATCGTCTCGCCGGCGATCACCGAAAAGTCGACCATGGCCTCCGAGCAGAACAAGGTCGTCTTCAACGTCGCCAAGAAGGCGTCGAAGCCGGAAATCAAGGCCGCCGTCGAAGCGCTGTTCGGCGTCAAGGTGATGGCCGTGAACACGCTTGTCCGCAAGGGCAAGATCAAGCGCTTCCGTGGCACGGTTGGCCGCCAGAGCGACGTCAAGAAGGCGGTTGTGACGCTGGCCGATGGCCAGTCGATCGACGTCGCGACGGGTCTCTGAGCAAGGCCGCGAGGACAGAACAATGGCACTGAAAAAATTCAACCCGGTAACGCCCAGCACCCGTCAGCTGGTCATCGTCGACCGCTCGGGCCTCTACAAGGGCAAGCCCGTCAAGGGTCTGACCGAAGGCCTGACCAAGTCGGGCGGCCGCAACAATCACGGTCGCATCACCGCCCGCTTCATCGGCGGTGGTCACAAGCGTTCGTACCGCATCATCGACTTCAAGCGCCGCAAGTTCGACGTCGTCGGCACGGTCGAGCGCATTGAGTACGATCCGAACCGCACCGCCTTCATCGCGCTGATCAAGTATGACGATGGCGAGCTGTCCTACATCATCGCTCCGCAGCGTCTGGCTCCCGGCGACAAGATCGTGTCCGGTGAATCGGTCGACGTGAAGCCGGGCAATGCGATGCCGCTGGCTTCGATGCCGGTCGGCACCATCGTCCACAACATCGAGCTGAAGCCGGGCAAGGGCGCTCAGGTCGCCCGTTCGGCAGGTGGTTACGGTCAGCTGGTCGGTCGTGACCAGGGCATGGCGATCCTGCGCCTCAATTCGGGCGAGCAGCGTGTCGTTCACGGCTCCTGCATGGCCACTGTTGGCGCCGTGTCCAATCCGGACCACGGCAACATCAATGACGGCAAGGCCGGTCGCACGGTCTGGCGTGGCAAGCGCCCGCACAATCGCGGCGTGACCATGAACCCGGTCGACCATCCGCACGGCGGCGGCGAAGGCCGCACATCGGGTGGCCGCCATCCGGTTTCGCCCTGGGGCAAGCCGACCAAGGGCAAGAAGACGCGGTCCAACAAGGCGACCGACAAGTTCATCCTGCGCTCGCGCCATCAGCGCAAGAGCTAAGAAGAGGTAACGCCAAGTGACTCGTTCGATTTGGAAAGGCCCCTTCATTGACGGCTACCTTCTCAAGAAGGTGGACAAGGTTCGTGAAGGTGGTCGCAATGAGGTGATCAAGATGTGGAGCCGTCGCTCCACCATCCTGCCGCAGTTCGTCGGCTTCACCTTCGGTGTCTACAACGGCCAGAAGCATGTTCCCGTCTCGGTGAACGAGGACATGGTCGGTCACAAGTTCGGTGAATTCGCTCCGACCCGGACCTATTACGGTCACGGCGCGGATAAGAAGGCGAAGAGGAAATAATCATGGGCAAGGCCAAAGCTCCGCGCAGGCTTGCTGATAACGAAGCGCGCGCCGTATTGCGCACGATCCGTATCAGCCCGCAGAAGCTGAACCTGGTTGCCGCGCTGATCCGCGGCAAAAAGGTCGCGACAGCGCTTTCCGATCTCGAATTCTCGGCCAAGCGGATTTCCGGCACGGTCAAGAAGACGCTGGAATCGGCAATCGCCAACGCGGAAAACAACCACGACCTGGACGTCGATGCACTGATCGTGGCGGAAGCCTATGTCGGCAAGTCGATCGTCATGAAGCGGTTCCATGCCCGTGGCCGCGGTCGCGCCAGCCGTATCGAGAAGCCGTTCTCGCACCTCACGATCGTCGTTCGTGAAGTCGAAGAAAAAGGGGAGGCCGCATAATGGGCCAGAAAGTCAATCCGATCGGTCTTCGCCTCGGCATCAACCGCACCTGGGATTCGCGCTGGTTCGCGAACACCGGCGAGTACGGCAAGCTGCTGCATGAGGACATCAAGATCCGCAAGTATCTCGAGAAGGAGCTCAAGCAGGCTGCCATCTCGAAGGTCGTGATCGAGCGTCCGCACAAGAAGTGCCGCGTCACCATCCATGCCGCGCGCCCGGGTCTGATCATCGGCAAGAAGGGCGCCGACATCGAGAAGCTTCGCAAGAAGCTGATGGAGATGACGAAGTCCGAGACGCACCTCAACATCGTTGAAGTGCGCAAGCCGGAGATCGACGCGACCCTGGTCGCCCAGTCGATCGCCCAGCAGCTCGAGCGTCGTATCGCGTTCCGCCGCGCCATGAAGCGTGCCGTTCAGTCGGCGATGCGCCTCGGTGCCGAAGGCATCCGCATCAACTGCGCCGGCCGCCTCGGCGGCGCCGAGATCGCGCGCATGGAATGGTATCGCGAAGGCCGCGTGCCGCTGCATACGCTGCGTGCGGACGTCGACTACGGTACGGCCGAAGCGCACACGGCTTATGGCATCTGCGGCGTCAAGGTCTGGGTGTTCAAGGGCGAGATCCTTGAGCATGACCCGATGGCTTCGGAGCGTCGGGCCAGCGAAAGCGATGCAGCGCATGGCGGTGGTGGTGATCGCGAACGCGGTCGTCGTCGCGAAAACGCCTGAGACATTTAGGAATTTGGAGTTAGAACGATGCTGCAGCCAAAGCGCACAAAGTTCCGCAAGCAGTTCAAGGGCCGTATCCATGGTACCGCAAAGGGCGGCACCAACCTGGATTTCGGTGGTTTCGGGCTGAAGGCGCTTGAGCCGAACCGCGTCACCGCACGTGAGATCGAGGCGGCCCGCCGCGCGATCACCCGTGAAATGAAGCGCGCTGGTCGCGTCTGGATCCGTATTTTCCCGGACGTGCCGGTCACTTCGAAGCCGACCGAAGTCCGCATGGGTAAGGGCAAGGGCGCGGTCGATTACTGGGCGGCGCGCGTCAAGCCAGGCCGCATCATGTTCGAGATCGACGGCGTCAATGAAGAAACCGCCCGTGAGGCACTGCGTCTCGGCGCGGCCAAGCTCTCGGTCAAGACGCGCTTCGTGCAGCGCATCGCAGAATAAGGACGGGCTGATCATGAAAGCCGAAGACATCCGGACCAAGACCCAGGACCAGCTGACCGACGACCTGGCCAGCCTGAAGAAGGAGCAGTTCAACCTGCGCTTCCAGAAGGCCACCGGCCAGCTCGAGAAGACCGCGCGCGTGAGACAGGTTCGTAAGGACATTGCGCGTATCAAGACCATCGCTGCGGAAAAGTCCGCGGCTAAGAAGGCTTAAGGACGAAAACCATGCCAAAGCGCATTCTGCAGGGCACCGTCGTCAGCGACAAGAACGAGAAGACGGTTGTCGTCAAGGTCGAACGGCGCTTCACGCATCCCGTGATGAAGAAGACCGTGCGCATGACCAAGAAGTACAAGGCGCACGACGAGAACAACGCCCACAAGGTTGGCGATCAGGTGTTCATCCAGGAATCGAAGCCGATTTCCAAGGACAAGCGCTGGATCGTCGTGTCTTCGGACCAAGCCTGACCTCGGGCGTAAACAACGAATTTTGGACAGACCGGGGAGGGGCTTTGAGCCCATCCCGTTAGAAGAGAAGAAGGCGGCCAGTCATGATTCAGATGCAAACAAACCTCGACGTCGCGGATAATTCCGGCGCCCGTCGTGTCATGTGCATCAAGGTGCTGGGCGGCTCGAAGCGGAAATACGCTTCCGTGGGCGACATCATCGTGGTGTCGATCAAGGAAGCCATTCCGCGCGGCCGCGTGAAGAAGGGCGATGTGATGAAGGCGGTCGTGGTTCGCACGGCCAAGGACATCCGCCGCCCGGACGGCAGCGTGATCCGTTTCGACAAGAACGCGGCCGTTCTCGTCGACAACAAGAAAGAGCCGATCGGCACGCGTATCTTCGGACCGGTTCCGCGCGAACTCCGCGCCAAGAACCACATGAAGATCATCTCGCTCGCGCCTGAAGTGCTGTAAGGAGCCGGACCAATGCAAAAGATTAGAAAAGGCGACAAGGTCGTCGTGCTGGCCGGCAAGGACAAGGGCCGTTCGGGCGAAGTCCTCTCGGTACAGCCGAAGGAAGACACCGCGCTGGTGCGTGGCGTCAACATGATCCGCCGTCACCAGAAGCAGTCCCAGTCCCAAGAGGGCGGGATCATCACCAAGGAAGCGCCGATCCAGCTGTCGAACATCGCGCTGGCCGACCCCAAGGATGGCAAGCCGACCCGCGTCGGCTTCATCTTCCAGAAGGACGGCAAGAAGGTGCGCGTCGCCAAGCGCTCGGGAGAAGTCATCAATGGCTAAGGCTCAAACCACGAAGCCCAAGGCTGAAAGCAAACAGTCCAAGGCTCAGAACACGCCGCGCCTCAAGCAGGTCTACAACGAGACCATCCGCAAGGCGCTGCAGGAACAGTTCGGCTACGACAACGAGATGCAGGTTCCGCGCATCGACAAGATCGTGCTGAACATGGGCGTTGGCGAAGCGACCGCCGATTCGAAGAAGCCTTCGATCGCGGCCGAAGACCTGGCGATGATTGCCGGCCAGAAGGCCGTCGTCACCCGCGCCCGCAACTCGATCGCCGGCTTCAAGGTCCGCGAGAAGATGCCGATCGGCGCCAAGGTCACGCTGCGCAAGGAACGCATGTATGAGTTCCTCGACCGTCTCGTGAACATCGCACTGCCGCGCGTCCGCGACTTTCGCGGACTGAATCCGAAGAGCTTCGATGGCCGTGGCAACTACGCCATGGGCATCAAGGAACACATCGTGTTCCCGGAGATCAACTACGACAAGGTTGATCAGATCTGGGGCATGGACGTCATCGTTTGTACGACTGCGAAGACGGACGACGAAGCCAGGGCATTGCTCAAGGCCTTCAACTTCCCCTTCCGCCAGTAACGGCAGCGAGAAAAGGAAAAATCTGAAATGGCAAAGACCAGCTCAGTCGAGAAGAACAACAGGCGCCGCAAGCTTGCCGACCAGTACGGTCCCAAGCGGGCTGCGCTCAAGGCGATCATCATGGATCAGTCCAAGCCGATGGAAGAGCGTTTCCGCGCTCAGCTCAAGCTTGCCGCCATGCCGCGCAACTCGGCCAAGATCCGCATCCGCAACCGCTGCGAAGTCACCGGCCGTCCGCGCGCCTACTATCGCAAGCTCAAAGTATCGCGCATCGCGCTTCGTGATCTCGGCAATAACGGCCAGATCCCGGGCCTGGTCAAGTCGAGCTGGTAAGGAGGACATAACATGTCATTGAGCGATCCTCTCGGCGATATGCTGACCCGCATCCGCAACGCGTATGGCCGCAAGAAGTCGAGCGTTTCGACGCCGGCTTCGCGTCTGCGCACCCGCGTCCTCGACGTGCTGAAGGCTGAAGGCTATATCCGCGATTACAGCCAGACCGACTTCGACAACGGCAAGTCCGAAATCGAGATCGAGCTGAAGTATTTCGACGGCGCGCCGGTCGTGCGCGAAATAGCCCGCGTTTCGAAGCCAGGCCGCCGCGTCTATGTTTCGGCCAAGTCGATTCCGCAGGTCGCAAACGGCCTCGGCATCGCCATCCTTTCGACACCGAAGGGCGTGATGGCCGACCATGAAGCACGTGAACAGAACGTCGGCGGTGAGATCCTCTGCCAGATCTTCTGATCTGGCAGTTGACCGCAAAGTGGAATCCGGTCTTCGGATCGTTCCCGAAGACAGAGACCTGAAACAAGAGAAGTGACGAGGACAACAAAATGTCTCGTATTGGAAAGAAACCCGTTTCGCTGCCGCAGGGCGTGACCGCGACCGTCAACGGCCAGACCGTGACGGCGAAGGGCCCCAAGGGTGAGCTGAAGTTCGTGGTGAACGACGAAGTGCTGGTCAAGATGGAAGGCAGCGAGATCGCTGTCCAGCCGCGCGACCAGACCAAGACCGCCCGCTCCAAGTGGGGCATGTCGCGCACGCAGATCGTCAACATCCTGCAGGGTGTCAAGGACGGTTTCGAGAAGAAGCTCGAGATCACCGGCGTCGGCTATCGCGCGGCACTTCAGGGCAAGAACCTGCAGCTGGCGCTTGGCTTCAGCCATGACGTCGTCTATGAGACGCCGCAGGGCATCACCATCACCGTGCCGAAGCCGACTGAAATCACCGTGGCCGGCATCGACAAGCAGCAGGTCGGCCAGGTTGCGGCCGAGATCCGCGAGTATCGTGGTCCCGAGCCTTACAAGGGCAAGGGCGTCCGCTACGCCGGCGAGAAGATCGTCCGCAAGGAAGGCAAGAAGAAGTAGTAGGCCTGGCCTCGAGAAGTTGAAGACTTTTCGGAAAGGGCCAAGCCAAGAGTGTAACGCCGCGGGGAGCGGTCGCGGGAGGCGCTTTCGCCTACCGCATATGGCGGCCCCCGTTTTTTGAAGGCAAGGAAGACCATCATGGGTACCAAGGAATCCACGCAGCGCCGCGCGCAGCGCGTCCGTCGTCAGATCAAGAAGGTCGCCGGCGAGCGTCCGCGTCTGTCGGTCCACCGCACGTCGAAGAACATCTATGTGCAGGTCATCGACGACGCCAAGGGCCACACCATCGCCGCCGCTTCGACGCTCGAGAAGGACTTCAAGGGTTCGCTCAAGACCGGCGCCGACACCGCTGCCGCCACCGCGATCGGCAAGCTGATCGCCGAGCGCGCCACCAAGGCCGGCGTCAAGGAAGTCGTCTTCGACCGCGGCGCTTACATCTATCACGGCCGCGTCAAGGCGCTCGCCGAGGCTGCCCGCGAAGGTGGCTTGAGCTTCTAAGCATGATCCCGAAAAGTTGCAGACTTTTCGGATAAAGATTATGCGAAGGAAATGATTTCGCCCCCGGTGACCGTTTCCCGATTTAATCGGGGCGAGGCACCGGATCTTATCAGCAACCGTGCTTCCGGAAAAAAACAAGGAACAGGATATGGCACAGGAACGTAGGGATGGCGGCCGCGGCCGCGATCGTGAAGAACGCGATGACGGCATGGTGGACAAGCTCGTCCACATCAACCGCGTCGCCAAGGTCGTCAAGGGCGGCCGTCGCTTCGGTTTTGCAGCACTCGTCGTCGTCGGCGACCAGAAGGGCCGCGTCGGCTTTGGTCACGGCAAGGCGCGCGAAGTGCCGGAAGCTATCCGCAAGGCAACTGAATCGGCCAAGCGCGACATGATTTTCGTGCCGCTGCGCTCGGGCCGTACGCTGCATCACGACGTCGAAGGACGCTGGGGTGCTGGACGCGTGCTGCTGCGCGCCGCCAAGCAAGGTACCGGCATCATCGCCGGTGGCCCGATGCGCGCTGTCTTCGAGACGCTCGGCATGCATGACGTGGTCGCCAAGTCGATGGGTTCGTCGAACCCCTACAACATGGTTCGCGCCACCTTCGACGCGCTGAAGAGCCAGATGCATCCCAAGGATGTGGCTGCTGCTCGCGGCATCAAGTATTCGACCCTTCAGGCCCGCCGCGGCACCGCCGTTGCGGCTGAAGAATAGTCGATCTGACCAGGGATTTTGACCATGGCCAAGAAAGCAACCAAGACCATCACCGTTGAGCAGATCGGTTCGCCGATCCGCCGTCCGAAGGAACAGCGCGCGACGCTGGTCGGCCTCGGCCTCAACAAGATGCACAAGCAGCGCACGCTGGAAGATACGCCCTCCGTGCGCGGCATGATCGCTGCCGTCCAGCATCTCGTCCGCGTCGTGGACGAGGGCTGAGCCAGAGCGCAGGAGAAGTCAGATGAAACTCAACGATCTGCGTGACAAGGACGGCGCGACGCACTCCAAGAAGCGTCTCGGCCGTGGTATCGGCTCCGGCTCCGGCAAGACCGGCGGTCGCGGCGTCAAGGGCCAGAAGGCGCGCTCCGGCGTCGCCATCAACGGCTTCGAGGGTGGCCAGATGCCGCTCTACCGGCGCCTGCCGAAGCGTGGCTTCAACAACATCTTCGCCAAGAGCTTCACCGTCGTGTCGCTGGCCCGCATCCAGGTGGCCATCGACGCCAAGAAGCTCGACGCCAAGGCAACCGTGACGGCTGAATCGCTGGTTGCCGCCGGCGTCATCCGCCGCGTCAAGGACGGCGTGCGCATCCTCTCGGATGGCGAGATCAAGGCGAAGCTCGCCTTTGACGTCGCCGGCGCCTCCAAGGCCGCGATCGAGAAGATCGAAAAGGCCGGCGGTTCGGTCAAGCTGCCGCAGGAAAAGGCAGCTGCCGAGTAACGGCAATTTGAAGCGCGATCGGCAGGAGTGGAATCCGTTTTTGCTCACGATTTCGCTTTGATCTGCTCAACGAGGCGGCCGCGTCAACGCGGCCGCTTGCATGTTTAGAGCCCGGAGCTTATCTCGTGAGCTTCGGTGAAACGCGCCGCCTGACCTCAGGGCCATCAAGCGTTACCAAGCGGAGAATCAGGCATGGCTTCGGCTGCTGAACAATTAGCCTCGAATCTGAATTTCTCGGCCTTCGCCAAGGCGGAGGATTTGAAGAAGCGCATCTGGTTCACGATCGGCGCGCTGCTGGTTTATCGCCTCGGCACCTACATCCCGCTTCCCGGTATCAATCCCGACGCCTTCGCCCAGGCCTTCTCTTCGCAGAGCAAGGGCGTGCTCGGCATGTTCAACATGTTCGCCGGCGGCGCCGTGCAGCGCATGGCGATCTTTGCGCTCGGCATCATGCCTTACATCTCCGCCTCCATCATCATGCAGCTGATGACCTCGGTCATCCCGTCACTGGAAGCGCTGAAGAAGGAAGGCGAACAGGGCCGCAAGGTGATCAACCAGTACACGCGCTACGGCACCGTGCTGCTTGCGCTGGTTCAGGCCTATGGCATTTCTGTCGGGCTGGAAGGCGGCAACGGCATCGTCAGTGACCCCGGCATGTTCTTCCGCATCTCGACCGTCGTCACGCTGGTCGGCGGCACCATGTTCCTGATGTGGCTGGGCGAGCAGATCACCGCCCGCGGCATCGGCAACGGTATTTCGCTGATCATCTTCTCCGGCATCGTCGCCGGCCTGCCGCACGCCATCTCCGGCACGCTGGAGCTTGGCCGCACCGGCGCGCTGTCGACCGGCCTGATCCTGGCGATCATCGTGCTGGCTATCGTCGTCATTGCGCTCATCGTGTTCTTCGAGCGCGCCCAGCGCCGCTTGCTGATCCAGTATCCGAAGCGCCAGGTCGGCAACCGGATGTTCCAGGGCGATACCTCGCATCTGCCGCTGAAGCTCAACACGTCGGGCGTCATTCCGCCGATCTTTGCCTCGTCGCTGCTTTTGCTGCCGGCCACCGTCGCCGGCTTCTCGCAGACGACGAACCTGCCGGCGTGGGCAAGCACCGTGCTCGCCTCGCTCGGCCACGGCCAGCCGCTCTACATGCTGTTTTATGCGGCGATGATCGTGTTCTTCGCCTTCTTCTACACCGCGATTGTCTTCAACCCGAAGGACACCGCCGACCAGCTCAAGAAGCATTCGGGCTTCATCCCGGGCTATCGTCCGGGCGAGCGCACCGCCGATTATATCGATTACGTTCTCACCCGCATCACCGTCGTCGGCGCCATCTATCTGGTGCTGGTGTGCCTGCTGCCGGAGTTCCTGATCTCGGCGACTGGCGTACCATTCTACCTTGGTGGCACATCGCTTCTGATCGTGGTCAGTGTCACGCTCGATACGGTTGCGCAGATTCAGGGTCACCTGATCGCGCACCAGTATGAAGGCCTGATCAAGAAGTCGAAGCTGCGCGGGGGGAAGAAAGCCAGATGAGGTTGATATTGCTTGGGCCGCCAGGAGCGGGCAAGGGGACGCAAGCACAAAGACTGGTAGAAAAACACGGCATACCCCAGCTCTCGACGGGCGACATGCTGCGTGCTGCCGTCCAGGCAGGCACCGAGGTTGGCAAGCGCGCCAAGGCGGTGATGGATGCCGGTGAACTGGTGTCCGACGCGATCGTCAACGCGATCGTCGCTGAGCGTATCGATCAGCCCGACTGCGCCAAGGGGTTCATCCTCGACGGCTATCCGCGGACCCTGGTGCAGGCGGATGCGGTCGAGCAGATGCTGTCGGATCGCTCCCAGGGGCTCGACGCCGTCATTGAACTCGTGGTCGACGACAAGGCCCTGGTTGGCCGGATCGTCAAACGCGCCGACGAGGCGCAGGCCGCCGGCCTTCCCGTTCGCAAGGACGACAATCCGACCGTGTTCGAAGAGCGCTTGAGAGAATACTACAAGAAGACGTCGCCGCTGATTGGCTACTACTATGCCAAGGGCAAGCTCCGCAGTGTCGACGGCATGGCCGATATCGACGCCGTGACGGAACAGATCGAAGCGGTGCTCAAGGACGCGGTGCGGGGAAATTAACGATTGCACTTGACGGAGGCGGTTCGCTGCGGTATGGCGGCCCGTCTTCCTATCAGGCATGAGCTTTGCTTGTCCGCAAGGGCAGGGCAGCCGCATTGAACTGGAAACTCCCGCATGGGCCGGCCTCCACCGGACGCGGGGCAACTTAAGACAGCGCCGAGCCTACCTTGTTTTTGAGGATTGGCCGGCCCACATGGAGAAGGGAAGAACATGGCTCGTATAGCCGGCGTCAACATTCCGACCAACAAGCGCGTTGTCATTGCGCTTCAGTACATTCACGGCATTGGCAAGCGGTTCGCCCAGGAGATCGTCGACAAGGTCGGCATCCCGGCCGAGCGCCGCGTCAACCAGCTGACCGATGCGGAAGTGCTGCAGATCCGCGAGACCATCGATCGCGATTACCAGGTTGAAGGCGACCTGCGCCGCGAAGTCTCGATGAACATCAAGCGGCTCATGGACCTCGGCTGCTACCGCGGCCTGCGTCACCGCCGCTCGCTGCCGGTCCGCGGCCAGCGCACGCATACCAATGCGCGCACCCGCAAGGGCCCGGCCAAGTCGATCGCCGGCAAGAAGAAGTAATTTTTTTAGGGGAATAAGGGAGTAGGGGAGTAAGGCAGTAGGGAATGCCCGCCAGTCGGGTCGCATTTTTCCCTACTCCCTTGCTGCCCTATTCCCCTACTCCCTTACGAAGGTGGAGCCGCTGGCATTACGGCGGTGTAGAGATCAACTGAAAGGACTATCATGGCCAAGGAAGCCGCTCGTGTTCGCCGTCGCGAACGCAAGAATATCTCGTCGGGCGTTGCCCACGTCAATTCGACCTTCAACAACACGATGATCACCATCACCGATGCACAGGGCAATTCGATTGCCTGGTCGTCGGCCGGTGCCCAGGGCTTCAAGGGTTCGCGCAAGTCGACCCCGTTCGCTGCCCAGATGGCTGCCGAGGATGTTGCCAAGAAGGCCCAGGAACACGGCATGCGCATGCTCGAAGTCGAGGTCTGCGGACCCGGCTCCGGTCGTGAATCGGCACTGCGCGCCCTGCAGGCGGCCGGCTTCACCATCACCTCGATCCGTGATGTGACGCCGATCCCGCACAATGGCTGCCGCCCGCGCAAGAAGCGTCGCGTCTAAGCATTTACCGAACGCCGCGCGAGCCCCCTTGGGCGCTCCTCCGCGGCATTCCAGGTCGCCCGCCACGATTGGATGGTGGCGGGTCAACGGAAGGAAAGCATCATGATCCAGAAAAATTGGCAGGAACTGATCAAGCCGAACAAGATCGAGTTCTCGTCGAAGAAGAAGACGCTGACCACGCTGGTCGCCGAGCCTCTCGAGCGTGGCTTTGGCCTGACGCTGGGCAACGCGCTGCGCCGCGTGCTTCTGTCTTCGCTGCGCGGTGCGGCTGTTACCGCCGTGCAGATCGACGGCGTTCTACATGAATTCTCGTCCATCGCCGGTGTGCGCGAGGACGTGACCGACATCGTCTTGAATATCAAGGAAATCGCCATCCGCATGGAAGGCGATGGTCCCAAGCGCATGGTCGTTCGCAAGCAGGGACCGGGTGCGGTTCTTGCCGGCGACATCCAGACGGTTGGCGACGTCGAGATCCTCAACCCCGACCACGTCATCTGCACGCTGGACGAAGGCGCTGAAATCCGCATGGAATTCACCGTCGACACCGGCAAGGGTTACGTGCCGGCCGACCGCAACCGCGCCGAAGACGCGCCGATCGGCCTCATCCCGGTCGACAGCCTTTATTCGCCGGTCAAGAAGGTCTCCTACAAGGTCGAGAACACCCGCGAGGGCCAGGTTCTCGACTATGAC
The DNA here is from genome assembly GCF_003997975.1 of Mesorhizobium sp. M7A.F.Ca.US.005.03.1.1. Taxonomy (NCBI): domain Bacteria; kingdom Pseudomonadati; phylum Pseudomonadota; class Alphaproteobacteria; order Hyphomicrobiales; family Phyllobacteriaceae; genus Mesorhizobium; species Mesorhizobium sp. M7A.F.Ca.US.005.03.1.1. Next base: position 19,286 of record NZ_RZRO01000073.1, on the reverse strand, counting down.
AAGCTGACCATGACGATCGAGACCGACGGTTCGATCACCGGCGAGGACGCAGTGGCTTTCGCCGCCCGCATCCTGCAGGACCAGCTCGGCCTGTTCGTCAACTTCGACGAGCCGCAGAAGGAAGTCGCCGCCGAGGCCGTCACCGAGCTCGCCTTCAACCCGGCGCTGCTCAAGAAGGTCGACGAACTCGAGCTTTCGGTGCGTTCGGCCAACTGCCTGAAGAACGACAACATCGTCTATATCGGCGACCTGATCCAGAAGACCGAGGCCGAGATGCTGCGCACCCCGAACTTCGGCCGCAAGTCGCTGAACGAGATCAAGGAAGTCCTGGCGGCGATGGGCCTGCACCTCGGCATGGAAGTGCCGGACTGGCCGCCGGAAAACATCGAAGACCTCGCCAAGCGTTACGAAGACCAATATTGAGCATGAATTCCAAGGATCGGCGGCGTGGGCCGCTCGATCCGACGGTCATGCGGAAAACCATCAGAGGCCGCGGCCTCTTGAACAACTGAAGAAGGAAAAGAGCCATGCGCCACGGTTTCAAAGGCCGCCGCTTCGCCCGAAGCATTAGCCATCGCAAGTCGATGTTCGCCAACCTCGCCGTGTCGCTGCTCGAGCACGAGCAGATCGTCACAACCTTGCCGAAGGCGAAGGACCTGCGTCCGATCGTCGAGAAGCTGGTGACGCTCGGCAAGCGTGGCGACCTGCACGCCCGCCGCCAGGTCATTGCCCAGATCGGCAATGAAGGCGTCGTCAAGCGTCTGTTCGACACCATCGCGCCGCGCTACGCCAACCGCAATGGCGGCTATCTGCGCATCATGAAGGCGGGCTTCCGTCACGGTGACAACGCCGCCATGGCTGTCATCGAATTCGTCGATCGCGACGTCTCGGCCAAGGGCGCCGGCGACCGCGCTCGCATCGAGGCCGAAAGCGCTGACGCGGACGCCGCAGCCGCATAAGGCTCGGTTTTCCCAAATGAGTTCAAAGGGGCCTGCGGGCCCCTTTTTGTTTTCTGAAAGCAGCAAACCGCGCCGGAATCCGATTTCCGGGCATGCCCCTGGGATTTTGGCCCAAAATAGTCGGATTTCAGCGGCTTAGCCTTTCATTTTGCACAATCGTCGGGACAATGCCCCCGAACTTGCCTTGGAGGATTCGCGAATGCGCGCCAGAAGACTGCCCTTTGTTCTGCTTTTCGCCATCATGGCGTTTGCGGCCGCACCGGTGGTCAGGCAGGCATTGGCCGAGGAGACCAAGACCGATCCCGGCCTGTCCGATGTGCTGACCGACCTGCTGCATGGCGTCGAGGGCGAGAACGCGACGTCCGGTCCCGACAAGCGCGTGCCGTTCGGTCGCGAGGAGGTGCAGCTGTCGTTTGCGCCGCTGGTCAAGCAGACGGCGCCGGCGGTGGTCAATGTCTATGCCTCGCAGACCGCCAAGGTGACATCGCCTTTCGACGGCGATCCGTTCTTCGAAGAATTCTTCGGCCGCTCGCAGCCGCGCGCGCAGTCTTCGCTGGGCTCCGGCGTGCTGGTCGATCCGACTGGCGTCGTGGTCACCAATTACCACGTCATCAAGGATGCCGACCGGGTCAAGGTGGCGACCGCTGATGGGCGTGAGTTCGACAGCAAGGTGCTGCTCAAGGACGAGACTCTCGACCTTGCCGTGCTCAAGATCACCTCGGACAAGCCGTTTCCGGTCATTGCCATCGGCGATTCCGACGCGCTCGAGGTCGGCGATCTGCTGCTGGCCATCGGCAACCCCTTCGGCGTCGGCCAGACCACCACCAGCGGCATCGTCTCGGCACTGGCCCGCAGCCATATCGGCGTCTCCGATTCCAGCTTCTTCATCCAGACCGACGCCGCCATCAATCCCGGCAATTCCGGCGGTGCGCTGATCAACATGGGCGGCCAGCTGGTCGGCATCAATACGGCCATCTACAGCCGCAGCGGCGGTTCGATCGGCATCGGCTTCGCCATTCCCTCGAACATGGTTCGCGCCTTTGCCGACGCGGCCAAGGCCGGGCTCGACTTCTTCGAGAGGCCCTATGTCGGCGCCGAGTTCGAAGCGGTGACGCCGCAGATCGCAGAATCGCTCGGCATGGAGAAGCCGACCGGTGCGCTGGTTTCGTCGGTCGAGGCGACCGGACCGGCCGCCAAGGCAGGGCTCAAGCCCGGCGACGTGGTGCTGCAGCTCAACGGCAAGCCGGTCGAGAGCATCGAAGCGCTGGACTACCGGATGGCGACGCTGTCGATCGGCACCACCGCCAATTTCGCGGTTCTGACCAAGGGCCAGCAGGCGGCGATGGATATCGCGCTGGAGCGTGCTCCGGAAGGCATGAAGGCTGCCGAGGTGACGCTGCATGGCCGCAGCCCCTTTTCGGGCGCCAAGGTCGCGGAGCTTTCGCCCCGGCTCGCGCAGCGGCTTGGCCTGCGCACGGACATCAAGGGCGTCACCGTGGTCGACATCAACCGCGATTCACCGGCCGCCGATTTCGGCTTCCAGCCGGGCGACATCGTGCGCGAGGTGAACGGCACCACCATCGATACCGCAGCGACCCTGGAGCTGGCGGCCAAGACGGATACGCGCTGGTGGCGCTTTACGGTCGAGCGCGGCGGGCAGATACTGCGTCAGGTGTTGCGTTATTAGGGCTGGGTTCCGTGCATTCGGGCTCATGCTCCAACGAAAAAGAAGTGCATGGCCGATCTGTTCAGCGTCGATGAACCGGAAAAGAAGCCGCCTGGGCGGCCGCTGGCCGACAGGTTGCGGCCGAGGAACCTTGGCGAGGTCGTCGGCCAGGAGCATCTGACCGGGCCTGACGGCGCGCTGACCCGGTTGATCGGTTCCGGCTCGCTCGGCTCGATGATTTTCTGGGGGCCGCCCGGCACCGGCAAGACCACCGTGGCGCGGTTGCTCGCCGGTGAAACGAGTCTCGCCTTCGAGCAGATATCGGCTGTCTTTTCCGGCGTCGCCGACCTGAAAAAGGTGTTCGAATCAGCCAAATTGCGCCGTGCCAATGGCCGCCAGACCTTGTTGTTCGTCGACGAGATCCATCGCTTCAACCGCGCGCAGCAGGACAGTTTCCTCCCGGTCATGGAGGACGGGACAGTCGTGCTGGTTGGCGCCACGACCGAAAACCCGTCCTTCGAACTGAATGCCGCTTTGTTGTCACGCGCGCGCGTTCTGGTCTTCCATTCGCTTGGCGAGGAGAGCATCTCCAAGCTGATGGCGCGGGCGGAGGAGACCGAGGGCAGGGCGCTGCCGCTCGACGACGAGGCGCGGGCCATGCTCATCCGCATGAGCGATGGCGACGGCCGCGCCTCTCTTACCCTGGCAGAGGAAGTCTGGCGAGCAGCCAAGCCCGGCGAGGTCTTCGATCCCGAGGGTCTGCAGCGCATCGTCCAGCGCCGCGCGCCAATCTACGACAAGGGCCAGGACGGCCATTACAATCTGATCTCGGCGCTGCACAAATCGGTACGCGGTTCAGATCCTGACGCGGCTCTCTACTATCTCGCACGCATGTTCGATGCCGGCGAGGATCCGCTCTATCTAGGCCGCCGGCTGGTGCGCATGGCCATGGAAGACATCGGCCTTGCCGACCCGCAGGCGCTTGTCGTCGCCAATGCCGCCAAGGATGCCTACGACTATCTCGGCTCGCCCGAAGGCGAACTCGCCTTTGCCGAGGCCACCGTCTATCTCGCCACCGCGCCCAAATCCAACGCCGTCTACAACGCTTTCAAGGCCGCCACGCGGGCCGCCAAGGAACACGGCTCGCTGCTGCCGCCCAAGCACATCCTCAACGCGCCGACCAAGCTGATGAAAGAGGAGGATTACGGCGCGGGCTACCGCTACGACCATGACGAGCCGGATGCCTTTTCGGGGCAGGATTATTTTCCGGAGAAGATGGGTCGCCAGACCTTCTATGATCCGCCCGAGCGCGGCTTCGAGCGCGATATCAGGAAGCGGCTCGATTATTGGGCAAAGCTGCGCAAAGAGCGGGAATAGCCGGGTTGCGTGAGGCTATTGACCAGATCCGCCAGGCAGCCAGCCGGCCGCGGTAGCAGGGCCGTTGTGTGGTAACCCAAAAAACCTTATCAAGGCGCACGACCGGGCGGTGGCCATTGCCTTGATTTGGGCACCTCATTCGCAACAGGATCGCGCTTGGCGCGTGGAAAAATGACAAAAAATCTTCGCAAATCCCTTCGCAAATTCGCCATTGCCATCCCGCTTCTCGCCCTTGGCTTCTATTTCATCCCCATCCTGACGACGATCTTCATCGTCTGCGGCCTGATCGACGTGCTGCGCAACGACCGCAAGGATCTGTCGCTGTTCTCAGGCTATTTTCTCGGCAACGGCCTGTTCACCTGGCTGCTTTCGCCGTTCAACCTGCTGGTCGACCTCTTGTGCTACAGAAATCCTGGCGTGTGGAAGCTGGATCAGTTTCCCGCCGACTATCAGCGCGAGGTCAACGAGGTCCTGGATATCTTCAAGGCGCGCAAGGATGAGATCATCGCCGATATCGATGCCAATTTCGGCGCCGGCCGGCGCGGCATGTATGTCTACCAGTGGTACGGCAAGCACAGGATCGACAACGTCGCCGAGTTCAACAAGGATTTCAAATACATCAAGACCATCGCCGTTTCCGTCTTCAGCAAGCGCGAATCGACGTCCTGGCATTTCGGCCCGCTGCGGCTCAGCTTGCGCATTCTCTACAATCTGATCCCGGTGAAGTCGGAGATTTTCGTCGAGTGCGGCAACGTCAAGAATTACTGGTACGACAATCCGCTGTTCATCTTCGACGACACGCTGCTGCATCGCTCGGTCAACGAGTATGACGGCCGCCGCTACTGCGTGTTCATGGACATTATCAGGCCATCCCCGGTTCCCCGCCTCATCGCGGGTATGCTGGCCATCGTCTCGGTGAGCGTCGAGCGCATCAATTCCATGTTCTACAAGAACTGGAAAATGATCGGTTCGACCAAGCCGAAGAATGCCGGGACGACCTGAGCTTTGGAAAATCGGCGCTGCCGGCCCTGCCGGCAGCGTCTGGGTGCTCTGCATGTGAGACTTGGCCAATCCTTGTCGGCCGCTCATGCGCCGGATCCTGGCTGCATTAAACGGTAGTCCGGGCTGGCTTTGATAGTTCTGCCTCTTCTCCTTCTGGCGGCCGCAAGTGACGATGAACAAATCTCTCGGATTTTGGGCAACGACATATGTGTGTACCGCTCTGCTGGGAGTTGCTCTTGCTCTCATCTATGTAGGGCTTGAACAGCCTGTCTATTACTGGGACTTCGCTGCCTATTTCGACACGTTTAGCCGGCAGGGCACGCTCTTGGTTCAGAGCCCTCTCGAGTGGCTCAGCCATTTGAGGACCTCGATCGCCACCGATGACTACAGTGCGGCGATCCTGGTGCCGCTGATGCCGTTTCACATCATTTTTGGCGATTCGAGGTTTTCCTACATCGCCGGAATAGTCGCTGTTTACCTGGTTCCGACCGCTCTTCTCATCGGCAGAACAAGCTATCTGGAGGCGGCGACCGGGACGCCTTCATGCCGAAGCTGGCTCACCGTATGGATTGCGGCCTTTCTCTACACGCCCTTCTGGGCGGCGACGCTTCGTGGGTTGCCGGACATTGCCGGCTGCCTCGCGCTTTGCGCGGCAACCTATTTTCTCTGGAAATCGAGGTTCCTGACCCATGAACCGGTGATCAGCGGAATGCGTGTCGGCGTATGCCTGTGGTTGGCATTCGTGCTGCGCCGCTGGTATGCCTATCCCGTCATCGGGGTCGGAACTTCCGCGGCCTTCTTCTGTTTTCTGCAGGTCGCGAAAGACCGCGACGTCCCGGCACTCCGCAATGCCGCCGTCGGGGGCCTGTGTGTGATCCTCGTGGTTGTCGGAGCCGCGCTGACCTCCCAGCAACCTCTGATCCTCAAGATACTGGGAACCAGCTATGGCGACCTTTACAGCGGATACAAGACAAGCTTCGTTTCACAGGTTGACCAGGCAGGATCGCGGCTCAGCTATGTGAACTGGCTGTTGATCGTATTCGGCCTTTGCATCTCCATCATACGCCAAAACAGATTTTCCCTGTTCTGTGCCGTTGCTTCGGTACTTACCTTCTTCCTCTTCACCCGCATGCAGGACCCGGATCGCCACCATTCGGTGCCAATGTTTCTTTGGCTTTTTCCTGCCTACGCCCAGGCAATCGTTGCGATCGTTTCGATGCCGGCGCTGAGATCGCGATGGTCGACCGCCGCGATAGCCGTTGCCGCCGTGCTGGCGTTTTTCGGTACTTTTTTCCCGATTGGCCGCCAGGTGCTGTCACCGGTCAGCTACGTCTTTGCCAGGGAAGCCACGCTCCCGCTGCAACTCGACAATCTTCCAGAATACAGGCGCCTTATCGATGACCTTCTTGGAAAGATGGGACCTGGGGACCGGTTGTCGGTATTTGCGTCCAGCGGGATCATGAGCGACTCATTGCTCTATGAAATGGACAAGGACCTTTACCCCCGCATCGAGTGGGCTTGTCAGGTCGATAGTCGCGATCGGTTCAGACCGGCGGCGTTGAAGTCCAAATACGTTGTCGTGACCGATCCGCCCGTTACCCATCTGCAGCCGGGTGCGCAGCTCTGTGTCTCGATACCGGACCAATACATTGTCGAGGGCAAAGGCATCGGCGCTGCATACAGGCGCATCGCGGCGTACCAGCTGTCCGGCGACGTCAAGGGCTACCTCTACGAACAGGTGCGCCCTATCGGAAAAACGGAGATCGATGACCTCTATAACGAGTTCAGGAAAAAATATCCGGGATGGGCAACGCCTGAGTGGTGACGAGCTCGGCTGATCCGTGCGCTTGCGCCCACAGCGAGGGATTGACCGGGCAGCCCTGCGGGGGCAGTAAACGGTCATGTTCAATCTGTTTCTCGTCGTCGTCGGTGGCGGCATCGGTGCCGGAATTCGTCACCTTACCAACATCGGCGCGCTGCGTTTTGTCGGCCCCAACTATCCCTGGGGCACGATGGCCATCAACGTCATCGGCTCCTTCGCCATGGGGCTGTTCATCGCCTCCATGATGCGCCGTGGCGGATCGAACGAGGTCAGGCTGTTCGTTGCCACCGGCATTCTTGGGGGCTTCACCACCTTCTCAGCCTTTTCGCTCGATTTTGCGACGCTGTGGGAGCGGGGAGCCACGCTGCCTGCGCTGGGTTATGCCCTTGCCAGCGTCATTGGCGCCATTATCGCCCTGTTTCTGGGACTTTGGCTCGCAAGAAGCCTGCCTTAGTGCTATTGCCGCGCCAAGAACAGGCCGAGCTTGGCTCGGGAAACGGATAAGCGACAAAAAACATGGCAGGCGTTGAACAGATCACGGTGGAAGCCGGCGAGGCGGGCATGCGGCTCGACCGCTGGTTCAAGACCCATTTCCCGGGCCTTGGTTTCGGCCATTTGCAGAAGCTTCTGCGCTCCGGCCAGATCCGTGTCGACGGCGGCCGGGTCAAGGCCGACACCCGTGTCGAGCCCGGCCAGATGGTTCGCGTCCCACCGCTCGAGGTTGACAAGAAGGGCGAGAGTGCGCTGACCGGCCACTCGATCCGCAACCAGGGCGATGCCGATGTCCTGTCGAAAATGCTGATCCATGAAGACCCTAAGGTTTTCGTCTTCAACAAGCCGGCGGGCCTTGCGGTGCAGGGCGGCTCGGGCGTCACCCGCAATGTCGACGACATGCTGGAGGCCTGGCGCAACCAGAAGGGCGAGAAGCCCAGACTGGTTCACAGGCTCGACCGCGACACTTCGGGCGTGCTGGTCGTCGCCCGCACCCGACTGGCCGCCATGAAGCTCTCGGAAGCGTTTCGCGCCCGCGAGACCAAGAAGACCTATTGGGCGCTGGTCAAGGGCGTGCCGCCCAAACGCGAGGACAAGATCTCGACCTGGCTGATCAAGGAGCCGACGCCGGACGGTGACCGCGTGCGGGTCGCCGCGCATGGCGAAAAGGGCGCCGACCACGCTGTGTCCTACTACCGCATCATCGAGCAGGCGGCGCAGACGATGACCTGGCTTGAAATGGAGCCCTATACGGGCCGCACCCACCAGCTTCGCGTCCATGCCGCCTACATCGGCTGCCCGATCCTGGGCGATCCGAAATATTTCGAGGCCGACACCAACTGGGACTTTCCCGGGGGCATTCAAAACCGCCTGCATCTGCACGCCCGCCGCATCATCATTCCGCATCCCGACAAGGGCGTCATCGATGTCACGGCGCCAATGCCGCCGCATATGCGCCAGAGCTGGAACCTGATCGGCTTCGACGACGCCAGCGCGGAGGACTGATCGTGAGCGGCGCCACCGACGCGCTCGACCGGCGCGACACGGTCGACCTGGCCGCCGCCGCGATCATGGTCGGGCTGACCTTTTCCTGGGGGCTGAATTACGTCGCCGCCAAGATCTCCTATGCTGGCTATGATCCGGTTTTCCTGTCGATCGCGCGCTCGATCATCGGCGGCATGTGTGTCTTTGCCTGGTGCCGGTGGCGCGGCATCGCGCTTTTCACGCGCGACGGGACCTTGCTCGCCGGCATCTTGGTTGGCGCGCTTTTCGGCATCGAGTTCCTTTGCCTCTATGTCGGCCTGGAGCATACGACCGTTGCCCGCAACACGCTGCTGGTCAACACCATGCCGTTCTGGATGCTGCTCGGCGGCCATTTCCTGCTCGGCGAGCAGATCACGTTGAGAAAATTCCTTGGCCTGCTGCTGGCCTTTGCCGGCCTTGCCGCGGTGTTTTCCGACAAGCTTGGCGGCGGCGGAGACATGCTGTTCGGCGATCTGCTGAGCCTTGGCTCCGGATTCTTCTGGGCTTTGACCAACATCCTCATCAAGCGCTCGAAGCTGGTCGAGGCGAGCGCCGAGAAGCTTCTGCTTTACCAGCTCGCCGGGGCAGCGATCGTGGGCGTATTGGTGCTGCCTCTCGCCGGCCCGCCCGTTCGCGACCCGACCGTGCTGCCGACCTTGGCGCTGCTTTTCCAGGCGGTCTACATCGTCGCCTTCACCTATGTGCTGTGGTTCTGGCTGCTGCGGCGGTATTCGGCGTCAGGCTTGTCCAGTTTCACCTTCCTGTCGCCGGTTTTCGGCGTGCTGTGCGGAGCCATGTTCTTGAATGAGCCGCTGACCATGCGCATTTTCCTGGCACTTGGCCTGATTGCCGCCGGCCTGATCATCGTCAACCGGCCGGCGCGCAAGCTGACGCCGGTGTAAGAGAGACCTTCATGCGTGACATCCTCAACGACCTCGAAGCGGGCAAGTATCTCTCCGACCCGGATCCTGTGCGCCGCGCCCAGATCCAGATGAAGACGCCTCTGCCCAAGCGCTTCTACAACGCCGCCTCTGTGGCACCTGTCGACAATGGCTTTGCCGTGCATCTCGACGGCAAGCCGGTGCGGACGCCGGGCAAGGCGCTGCTGGTGCTGCCGACCGAGGCAGCAGCCGCGCTCGTCGCCGACGAGTTCGCCGCCCAAAGCGAGACCATCGATCCGGTGAAGATGCCGGTGATGCGCCTCGTCAACACGGCCATCGATGGCGTTGCCAGCGACCCGCAGGCGGTGCTGGAGGATATCCTGCGCCTTGCCTCATCCGATCTCACCTGCTATCGCGCCGACGCACCGCAAGGGCTGGTGGAGCGGCAGAATCAGCATTGGGATCCGGTGATCGACTGGGCGAGGACACTCGGAGCACGTTTCAATCTGGCCGAGGGCATCATCCATGTCGAGCAGCCGCGCGAGACCATCGCCGTGCTGGGCAGCCATCTTGCCCAGCGCGCCGAGCCGCTGCGGCTCGCCGCCATCCATGTGATGACGTCGCTGACCGGTTCGGCGCTGCTGGCGCTGGCTGTCGATTTCGGCGAGATCGACGCTGAGGCTGCCTGGGCCGCTGCTCATGTCGACGAGGACTGGCAGATCGAGCATTGGGGGCAGGATGCGGAGGCCGTTGCCCGCCGCGCGGCTCGCAAGCGCGACATGATGGCTGCCGCCGGCCTGCTGCAAGCGCTCAAGGGCTAGGGGTTTCCCAACTCGCCCGGTTTCATCCCGCAGCGCACCTAATACCAAAGTCATAATCCCAAAGACGCGCTGCCTTTGGCGGGCGCTTTCTGTCATTTTTCCCGAATGGCTGTCGTTGAGTCCGTGCTCGGAGGAGAACGCGGACAGTGTCGCGCAGCATTGAGAACGGGTCTCACGGGAGGATAACGCAATGGCAATAGCATCGACCGCCGGCGGAACAAGCCGCGGCATGACGCGGGAAGAGAAGAAAGTCATCTTCGCTTCCTCGCTCGGCACCGTTTTCGAATGGTATGATTTCTATCTTTATGGCTCGCTGGCGGTGTTCATCGGTTCGACCTTTTTCAGCCCAGCCATTCCGGAAGCGACCCGCAACATTTTCGCGCTGTTGGCTTTCGCCGCAGGCTTCCTTGTGCGCCCGTTCGGCGCACTGCTGTTCGGCCGCATCGGTGACCTTGTCGGCCGTAAATATACTTTTCTTGTCACCATGACGATCATGGGCCTATCGACCTTCCTGGTCGGCTTGCTGCCCGGCTATGCCACTTTGGGCATCGCCGCTCCCGTGATCCTGATCATCCTGCGCATGCTGCAGGGCCTGGCTCTGGGTGGCGAATATGGCGGCGCGGCCACTTACGTCGCCGAACATGCGCCGGACAACCGGCGCGGCTACTACACCTCGTGGATCCAGACCACCGCGACGCTCGGCCTGTTCCTGTCGCTGGTTGTGATCCTGATCGTACAGGCTTCATTGAGCAAGGAAAACTATGCTGCCTGGGGCTGGCGTATTCCGTTCATCGTGTCTTTTCTGCTGCTCGGCATCTCGATCTGGATTCGGCTTTCGCTTTCCGAATCCCCGACCTTCCAGCGCATGAAGGATGAGGGAAAGGGCTCCAAGGCGCCGCTGACGGAAGCCTTCGGCCAATGGAAGAACGCCAAGATTGCACTGCTGGCGCTGCTCGGCCTCACAGCCGGTCAGGCCGTGGTCTGGTACAATGGCCAGTTCTACGCGCTGTTCTTCTTGACCAACGTGCTCAAGGTCGACGCGCAGTCGGTCAACATCATGATCGCGGTCGCCCTGGCGGTCGGTTCGATCTTCTTCGTCGTCTTCGGCTGGCTCTCCGACAAGATCGGCCGCAAGCCGATCATCATGGCGGGCCTTGCGCTGGCGATTGTCTGCACCTTCCCGCTGTTCAAGGCACTGACATGGGCTGCCAATCCGGCACTCGCCACGGCGCAGCAGAACACCAGGGCGACGGTGACCGCGGCGCCGGGCGACTGCAAATTCCAGTTCAATCCGGTTGGCACGGCGAAGTTCACGACATCCTGCGATATCGCGACTTCGTTCCTGACCAAGAACTCGGTTCCCTATGACGTGGTGTCGACGGCTGCCGCCGGCACACCCGCATCTGTCAAAATCGGCAACGAGACGGTCGAGTCCTATGACGCCATCGCCGCCGGTGATCAGGCCAAGGCCAAGGAGGCGGCCTTCATCAAGGCCGTCAATATGTCGCTGCAGGACGGCGGCTATCCGCTGAAGCGCGCGGCAGCCAAGGTTGCGGACCAGAAGCTCGATGCGTTTGTTGCCGCCAACCCGGAACTGAAGCTGGACGCCGCTGCCATCCGTGCCGGTGAAAAGGCGACGGTGCCGATCGACCAGGCGGTCAAGGACAAGCTGCTGACCACCGATGAGGCAGCGGGCGCACCCGAAGTCACCGTCTACAACATTCCAGGCGGCGGCGCGTTCGCCATGTTCGCCGATCCTGCAGCAGTGAACTGGCCAATGACGATCGGCATCCTGTTCATCCTGGTGCTGTTCGTGACCATGGTCTACGGGCCGATCGCGGCGATCCTGGTCGAAATGTTCCCGACCCGCATTCGCTACACCGGCATGTCGCTGCCCTATCACATCGGCAATGGCTGGTTCGGCGGCCTGCTGCCGGCAACCGTGTTCGCGCTCAGCGCCTACAAAGGCGACATCTACTATGGCCTTTGGTACCCGGTGGTGATCGCGGCTATAACGCTGGTCATCGGCATGATCTTCGTCAAGGATACGCTCGGCACCGACCTGCACGCCAAGGAGTAGGCAGCCCCAGCGTTCAAAAGAAAGCCCGGCGCGAACGATCGCGCCGGGCTTTTTCTTTTCAGGCCAATTCGTTGGCGAGGGCTGCTGCCCTTTGTGTCAGCTCTTGCGGCCCCGGGCCTCTTCCTCGATGGCTGCCTCATGGTACCAGCCGTCGCCGAAATCCGCGCGGGCACCACGCAGCGAGGCAAGCTCTGCCGCAAACTTAGCCTTTCCGCTCAAATTTGAGGCAGAGAGGCGTGCTGCCGCCGGGAACATCAAAATTTTGGCCGACGGTCGTGTGGAAATGACTTCCATTGCCGGGTTCCTTTCTTCCGCCGAACCTTTTCGATTCAACTTGGCCCGAAGATAAGGTCTGCAATCAAGTTAGGCAATATGCCTATGAAAAGATCAGCATTTGCACACTATTTGTGCAAATAAGGACCGTGATGGATCCGGGCGCATTGCTTAGGCGGCTCACCGACTTCCGGTGGATGCCGCGTCAATTTTGTCGCACCCTCCGGACCAAGAATGGCACACGAATTGCATTTTAAGTGTGCGGCAGGCCAGCTGCTGACGGCAGACGCATGTCGACGCCGTTCAGTGTTCGGTGATCAAGCAACGAGAGGCTAGAATGACGAAATACAAGCTCGAGTATATCTGGCTCGATGGATATACCCCGGTCCCCAACCTTCGCGGCAAGACGCAGATCAAGGAATTCGCCGAATTCCCTGAACTCGAGCAGCTGCCGCTGTGGGGCTTCGATGGTTCCTCGACCCAGCAGGCCGAAGGGCACAGCTCCGATTGCGTGCTGAAGCCGGTTGCGGTCTATCCGGATCCCGCCCGCACCAACGGCGTGCTGGTCATGTGCGAAGTCATGATGCCCGATGGTGTCACGCCGCATGCCTCAAACAAGCGCGCCACCATCCTCGATGACGAGGGCGCCTGGTTCGGCTTCGAGCAGGAATATTTCTTCTACAAGGACGGTCGCCCGCTCGGCTTCCCCGAGAGCGGCTATCCCGCACCCCAGGGCCCGTACTACACCGGCGTCGGCTATTCCAATGTCGGCTCCGTCGCGCGTCAGATCGTCGAGGAGCATCTCGACCTCTGCCTCGCCGCCGGCATCAACCACGAAGGCATCAACGCCGAAGTGGCCAAAGGCCAATGGGAATTCCAGATTTTCGGCAAGGGCTCCAAGAAGGCCGCCGACCAGATGTGGATGGCCCGCTACCTCCTGCAGCGCCTGACCGAGAAATACGGCATCGACATCGAATACCACTGCAAGCCGCTCGGAGACACAGACTGGAACGGCTCTGGCATGCACGCCAACTTCTCGACCGCCTATATGCGCGAAGTCGGCGGCAAAGCCTATTTCGAAGCGCTGATGGCGGCCTTCGACAAGAACCTGATGGATCACATCGCCGTCTACGGCCCGGACAACGACAAGCGTTTGACCGGCAAGCACGAGACCGCGCCGTGGAACCGGTTCAGCTATGGCATTGCCGACCGTGGCGCCTCGATCCGCGTGCCGCATTCCTTCATCAAGAGCGACTATAAGGGTTATCTGGAAGACCGCCGTCCGAACTCGCAGGGCGACCCCTACCAGATCGCCTCGCAAATCCTGAAGACGATCGCCTCGGTTCCGGCAAGCGCTCAGGTTTCAGCCGCCGCGTAAGTGTTTCGGACTGTATGACAAGAGGACCCCGGCGTTTCGCGCCGGGGTTCTTTTTTGGCCGTTACCCGGCGGACTGCATTCCCGGTAAAACATACCCAGAAAAAGTCAGGCAGTTCCGGCGGTCGCTAATCGCCCGTGAGTTCCGGCCGCAGCCGTGCGAGTCTGCGGCGATCACTCGCCAGAAAGCCCGGAAAACCGCCTTTTCCAGCCCTTGTCCGGGGCGATGGATCTTCCATAAGCATCTGTTCATACAACGGAATCGGTCATTCGCCACCCGGCTGGTGGCGTTGACAGATCACGCTACGGCATGCGTATTCGCGGGCCTTGGGGTTACGTCACGCAATGCTGTTCGGACGGGCGGGGTTTTCTTGAACGGCGGCATTGGCGTGGGCGCCGGACGAGCGGTCACTGTAGCCTGAGACAGTGCTCCGCTCGCTCCTGGCTCCGACGTTGGCGGCCGAACCGCCTCCCTTGATCATTTACTGAACACCGCCGAGTTGTGATTGAAGCGACGCGCTCAAAAGCCGGCCGCTCCGATGGACCGTAGGTCCAAGAATCCGGGCATCCTATGATCGTCGAAGACGAAAGGCGGATACGGCTGTCCATGCGCGGCTGCCGTGCAGGCGAGGCATGCCGGTCGGCTGGCAATCCTATTGGAGCGCAGCAAAAAGCCCTTGAAAGAGGGACGTCTTTCAAGGGCTTGAGCATTATAGCTAATCTTGGACCGAGATTGAATCTCAGACGGAGTAGTACATGTCGTACTCGACCGGATGCGGGGTCATTTCGAAGCGCATCACTTCGGCCATCTTCAGCTCGATGTAGCTGTCGATCTGGTCGTCATCGAAGACGCCGCCGGCTTTCAGGAAGCCGCGGTCCTTGTCGAGGCTCTGCAGGGCTTCACGCAGCGAGCCGCAGACGGTCGGGATCTTCTTCAGCTCCTTCGGCGGCAGGTCGTAGAGATCCTTGTCCATCGGCTGGCCGGGATGGATCTTGTTCTTGATGCCGTCGAGGCCGGCCATCAGCAGCGCTGAGAAGGCGAGGTAGGGGTTCGCGCCCGGATCGGGGAAGCGGACCTCGACGCGCTTGGCCTTCGGCGACGAGCCGAACGGGATACGGCAGGACGCCGAGCGGTTGCGCGCCGAATAGGCGAGCAGAACCGGCGCTTCGTAACCCGGCACCAGGCGCTTGTAGGAATTGGTCAGCGGGTTGGTGAAGGCGTTGATCGCCTTGGCATGCTTGATGACGCCGCCGATGAAGAACAGGCAGCTTTCCGACAGACCGGCGTATTCATTGCCGGCGAAGGTCGGCTTGCCGTTCTTCCAGATCGACATGTGGACGTGCATGCCCGAGCCGTTGTCGCCGAAGATCGGCTTCGGCATGAAGGTTGCCGTCTTGCCGTAGGCGTTGGCGACCTGGTGGACGACATACTTGTAGATCAGCATCTTGTCGGCGTTGCGCACCAGCGCGTCGAACTTGATGCCGAGTTCGTGCTGAGCCGCCGCCACCTCATGGTGATGCTTTTCGACGCGCACGCCCATCTCGGCGAGCACGGTCAGCATTTCCGAGCGCATGTCCTGTGCGCTGTCGATCGGCGGCACCGGGAAGTAGCCGCCCTTGATGCGCGGACGGTGGCCGAGATTGCCGGTCTCATAGTCGGTGTCGTCGTTCGACGGCAGCTCCGTGGAGTCGAGCTTGAATCCGGTGTTGTAGGGATCGGCCTTGTACTTCACGTCGTCGAACACGAAGAACTCGGCTTCCGGGCCGACAAAGATGGTGTCGCCGATGCCTTCGGCCTTCATGTAGGCCTCGGCCTTCTTGGCCGTACCGCGCGGATCGCGGTTGTAGGATTCACCCGAAACCGGATCGAGGATGTCGCACAGGATGACCATGGTCGACTGCGCGAAAAACGGGTCCATGTGGACCGTTTCCGGATCGGGCATCAGCACCATGTCGGACTCGTTGATGGCCTTCCAGCCGGCAATCGACGAGCCGTCGAACATCACGCCATCGGCGAACATGTCTTCCTCGACCTCGATGACATCCATCGTCACGTGCTGCAGCTTGCCCTTCGGGTCCGTGAAGCGCAGGTCGACGAATTTCACGTCGTTGTCCTTGATCTGCTTCATGATGTCTTTGGCTGTCGTCATGTCATGTATCCCTGTGTGATGACTTTTTTTGATGATGACGTTTTTCGGGAGGATGGCGCGGTCGGTCAGACCGCGTCCATGCCCGTTTCGCCGGTGCGTATACGCACGACTTCCTCGATATTGGAAACGAAGATCTTGCCGTCGCCGATACGGCCGGTCTGGGCCGCCTTGCGGATGGCCTCGATCGCACCTTCGACCGCGTCGTCGCCAAGCACGACCTCGATCTTCACCTTGGGCAGGAAGTCGACGACATATTCGGCGCCGCGGTAGAGTTCGGTGTGGCCCTTCTGACGACCGAAGCCTTTTGCTTCGGTGACGGTGAT
Source organism: Mesorhizobium sp. M7A.F.Ca.US.005.03.1.1 (assembly GCF_003997975.1). NCBI lineage: Bacteria > Pseudomonadati > Pseudomonadota > Alphaproteobacteria > Hyphomicrobiales > Phyllobacteriaceae > Mesorhizobium > Mesorhizobium sp. M7A.F.Ca.US.005.03.1.1. The sequence continues at coordinate 3,042 of NZ_RZRO01000073.1, read as the reverse complement.
GCCTTGCAGTCCGGCCTCCTGAAGCGCTTCCTTCACTTCGTCGAGCTTGAATGGCTTGATGATCGCTTCGATCTTTTTCATGTAAAAAGTGGCCTCCACTGCCAAAAAAACGGGTTGTGACCCCCCGCTTGCGCCTCCATCAAGCACGAACTGTGCCAATTCAGCGGATTCTAAGCGGTCTCATAAGATTTCAAAGCCGCGCCGCACCGGGATGCAAATTCGCGTCATTCGCTGCACCGGAAGCGGCATAGACTGCCAGAGCCTACACAGCGCCAGCACCTCCGTCCGCACAAAAATCAGGCATATTGCCTATCCCTCAGGCAACTTTCTGCCCGCGAGGCCTTCGTGCCAACGTTATGGCTGCAGATCTCGGCAACTCCCCCTTGTTTGCTTAGGATCGAAATCGGACAATGCTTGATCGCATGCGGATCGGCAATCCATGAGCAACGAACTTCTTTCCCCGGCCGAAATGAGCGAGGCCGATCGGCTGACGATTGCCGCCGGCCCAGCCGACGGCATCGGCCTGATGCGGCGCGCTGGTGGAGCGGTCGCGGCCGAGGTTCTCAAGCGCTACCCCTCGGCAAAGCACATCCATGTGCTGTGCGGGCCCGGCAACAATGGCGGCGATGGCTATGTCGTTGCCCGCATCTTGGCCGGCAGCGGCGTCGGCACATCGGTCTGGGCATCCGGCGCGCCGAGGCCGAAAAGCGATGCGGCGCTCGCCGCCGCGGAATGCCCGATCAAGCCCCGGCCGCTGTCTGACTTTGACGCCAAGCCTGGCTCGATCGTGATCGACGCGCTCTATGGGGCGGGGCTGTCGAAGCCGCTGTCCGGCGACGCCGCGAAAGCCATCGATACAGTGACAGCCCTGAGCCTGCCCGTGGTCGCGGTCGACCTGCCGTCCGGCGTCTCTGGAAGGAGCGGTGACATATTGGGCAGGGCGTTTCGTGCCGAGGTCACCATCACCTTCGCGCGGAAAAAGCCTGGCCACCTGCTGCTGCCGGGGCGCGGGCAATGCGGTGAGATCGTGCTCGCCGATATCGGCATCGGCGACGGCATCATCGCCCAACTCGCCGTTTCGACCTTCGAGAATGCGCCCGGCCTGTGGTTGCAGGAATTTCCCGTGCCGGCGATGGATGCGCACAAATACAAGCGCGGCCATGTCGGCGTCTTTTCCGGCGGCCCAAGTGCTACGGGCGCGGCGCGGCTGTCGGCGCTGGCCGCCGCCAGAAGCGGGGCAGGGGCGGTCACCGTGCTGTCGCCTGGCAATGCCATGCAGGTGAACGCGATGCACCTGACCTCGATCATGCTGCGCGAGGCGGGCTCGCTCGAGGAGGTGCAGGAATTTCTAATGGCGCGCCATCCCGGAGCGCTGGTGTTCGGACCGGGGCTTGGGCCAAAGCCCAAGGTCGGCGATTTCGCCCTGCAGCTGATCAAGGCTTTGGAGGAGGAAGCACGCGACGAGGCGACCGCGAACCACGCCAGTGCGATGGTTCTTGATGCCGACGCCATCACGTCGCTGGCCCATCAGCCTCAGGCGATGTTCGAAGCTGCCCGTCAGCCGAATGCGCCTGCCTTGATAGTCACGCCGCATGAGGGCGAATTCGGCCGCCTGTTCCCTGATATCGCCGGGGACAAAACCATGTCGAAATTGGACAAGGCGCGAACGGCCGCCGCGCGGGCCAACGCCGTCATCGTCTACAAGGGCGCCGACACGGTCATAGCAGCGCCCGATGGCAAAGCGGCGATCAACTCCAACGGTGCACCGTGGCTGGCCACAGCCGGGTCAGGCGACGTGCTGTCGGGCATCATTGCCGGTTTGCTGGCGCAAGGCATGCCGCCCTTCGAGGGCACCTGCGCGGCGGTGTGGTTGCATGCTGAGACCGGCAGCCGGTTCGGACCCGGTCTGATCGCCGAGGACCTGCCGTTGGCACTGGTGCCGGTGTTGCGCGACCTCTTCGACGCGCGCACGGCTGCCCAATGAGCCGCGCGCTCGTTCTGTTGCTTGCCACCCTCATCGCTGCCTTCATGGCGCCGACGGCGCGCGCCGAAGGTCCTGTGACGATCGTCGACGATCCGGCGGTGCTCGCCGCACTCGATGCCAGGGGTTTCGGTTTCGCCGATGTTTTCGGGGTCGACGGCGAGGGCGGTCTGAAGACGCTTTACGACGAGGCGCCGGCCTTTCACGCCATCGTCGAAACGGTTGCCTCCGATGTTGCGGCACTGCGTGCCGATATGAAAGCCGGCGGCCGGACGCTCTACGAAGTCACCGACGGCAATGTCGGCCGCATCATGGACATGCGCTGGCTGAAGACCGACGCTGCGCGCTTCCGGCTGGTCGGCGTCGTCAACCGGCTCGATCGTCGCGACTTCGCGGTGGTGCAAGGCGACAGGAGCTGCGGCGAGGTGCGCTTCATCTACCGCCTGGCCTACAGCTTTCGCAAAAACGGCAAGCTGCTGGCGTCGCGCCTGCCATTCAATTTCAATGCCGTCTACAGCGCCGCCCCCGACGCCGATGGCGGCTGCGTCGGTGTTGCCGGGCGCTGGACGCCACAGCTTGACGAGAGCGTCGATGCCGGCTGGCTGACCGGCGGGCCGCTGGAGAAGGCCGGGTTGACCTTCAAGCAGCTGGAGCTCAACGCACAGGTGGTGCGCTTCCCGTCCGGCCAGGAAACCGAGTTCGGCGGGCAGGCCGCCTATCTCATGCGGGTATTCGGCATCGATGGCGCTGCTATCAGCGAGAAGCCGCTGGAGAACACGCCCGACACCGCACGGCTCTCGCAGGACACGGCGCTGAAAGCACGGCTCGCCGCCTATGTCGGCGCCAATTTGCCGGCGGTCGATGAAGGTGTCTATGAAATCCCCGACGAGTTCCTGGCCAGGAAAATCATCTCGTGGTCGACCTTCGGCAGTGCACGGCAGGCCAATCATCCGTTTACGCAATTATTCCAGCCCACGGATTTCGCACCGCTCGATTATTCCGCGCTGAAACTGGTGCGCACGCCGGAAGCGCTGGTCGAGCGGCTGGACAATGGCGCCTGC
>NZ_RZRO01000072.1:24611-33745 GCF_003997975.1 Mesorhizobium sp. M7A.F.Ca.US.005.03.1.1 | reverse complement strand
ATACTCCCCTACTCCCCTACTCCCCTACTCCCCTCTAACCAATCTTGTTCGGGATCCTGGCCTCTATCCTGCTGAAGGCGAAGACCAGAATGCCGGTTATCGTCATGTAGATCAGCGCCAGCAGCAGCAAGGGCTCGTAGGTGAGGTAGGTGTCCTGCCGTACTTTGGACGAAACGGCGAAGATGTCGATGACGCTGATCGTTGCCACCAGCGGCGTCGACTTCAATTGCAGCACGGTCTCGCCGGTCAGCGTCGGCAGCGCCCGGTAGATGGCTTGCGGCAGCCAGATCCGCCGGAACGCCTTCCAGCGGCTCATGCCGAAGGCGCGGGCGGCTTCGAGTTGCCCCTTGGGCACGCCGGCGAAGGCGCCGCGCATCACCTCGCCCTCATAACCGGCGAACGACAGGGTCAGCGCCAGCACGCCATAGGGCCAGGCTTGCCGCAGATATGGCCACATCCAGGATTCGCGGATCCACGGATATTGCGGGAACAGCGAACCCAGGCCGTAATAGAGCAGCCAGAGCTGGATCAGCAGCGGCGTGCCCCGGATCACCGTGCAGAACACCTTGGCGGGTGCGGCGAACCAGAACGAGCCGGCAGCCTGCGCCAGGCCAAGCGGGACGGCCAGCAGGAAGCCCAGCACGCAGGTGACGGCCAGGATCCACAGCGAGCGCCAGAGGCCGATCAAGCCCATTTCATAATATTGCGGCAGCCAGTCCCAGCGCATGAAAAAGGCGGCCGACAGAACAAGGCCCAGTGCGATCAGGATCAGCACGATGCGGTGCGGCTGCAGCCACAGCGACGTTCGCGCGGCGACGTCGATGATGGTCGCCTCGTTGGCCATCAGCGCGCCTCCTTGAGCGAAGGCATGCCGCGCCGCGACCAGGTCTCGACCCGGCCGATAACGAGGTTGGAAAACAGCGACAAAAGCAGATAGAGCACGCCCGCCGCGAAAAAGAAGGTGAAATAGGCCTTGGTGACGCCCGCTGCCTGCCGCGTTGCCAGCGCCAGCTCGTAGAAGCCGACAACAGCCAATAGCGCGGTGTCCTTGGTGGCGATCAGCCAGAGATTGGCGAGGCCCGGAATAGCGAAGGGCAGCATTGACGGCAAGGTGATGCGCCGCAACATCAGGCCCGGAGACATTCCATAGGCGCGGGCGGCTTCGATCTGGCCCTGCGGAATGGCCAGGATCGCGCCGCGTATCACCTCTGTCGAATAGGCGCCCTGGACGAAGCCGAGCACGGCGATGCCGGCGGCAAGGCCGCTCACGTCGACGCGCTGATAACCCATGGCCGTCAGCGCCTGATTGATCAGGTCGGTGCCGGCGTAATAGAGCAGCAGGATCAGCACCAGTTCGGGCACGGCGCGCACGATGGTGGTGTAAACCGCCAGGAGATCGCGCACCACCGGCCCGCCATAAAGCTTGCCATAGGCGCCGCCGGTGCCGATCAGAAGGCCGAGGCACGTGGCGCCCAGCGCGATCTCGATCGAATGCAGCAGCCCAACCAGAAGCGCCCCGCCCCAGCCTGGCGGGTAGGGCGAGAGAAGCTCGGTGATGCCGGCCGCGGAGGCCGAAAGAAGTGCGTCGATCAGCGTCGCCCCCGAAGTGCTGACTAACCGCCGACGGCTGCGTCGGCGGCAAACATGCCTGGGAAAGATCGAGCAGGTGGGGCATGGCGCGACGCCACACCCCACAGCTCATACGAGGATCGTCAGTTCGACTGCGCGCCGCCGCCGCCGTAAATGTCGAAATCGAAGTATTTCTTCGAGATCTCGTCATATTTGCCGTTGGCGCGGATCGCCTTGATGCCGGCGTTGATTTTGCCCTTCAGGTCGGTGTCTTCCTTGCGCACGCCGGCGCCGACGCCCGGTCCGAGCACTTCGTCATCGGGAGCGACCATGCCCTTCAGGTCGCAGCAGGCTTTGCCCTGGTCGGATTTGAGGAATTCGCCAAGCGCGATGGAATCGGCCTGCACCGCGTCGAGACGGCCGGCGGCCAGATCGTTGTTGGCCTCGTCCTGGGTCTGGTATTCCTTGATCTCGGAGGCTGTGCTGCCAAAGTGCTTCTTGGCGTAGACAGCGTGCACCGTCGACACTTGCACGCCGACGATCTTGCCCTTGAGGTCGTCCGGAGCGGAGCCGAATTTCTGGTCCTTCGGGCCGATGATCGCGGTCGGCGTGTTATAGTACTTGTCCGAGAAATCGATCGTCTTCGCGCGTTCGGCGGTGATCGACATCGAGGAGACGATGAGGTCGATCTTCTTGGTCGTCAGAGCCGGGATGATGCCGTCCCAGGCAACCGGGGTGATGACGCAATCGAGCTTCTCCTCGGCGCAGACGGCGTCGATGAAGTCGATCTCCCAGCCGATCCATTTGCCCGAAGCATCGGGCGAGGTGAAGGGCGGATAAGGCTCGGCGGCGACGCCGATCTTGACCGGATCGGCCTTGGCCACGCCCATGGCGGCGACGCCGAGCAGCAGCGCTGCGGCAAATGTCTTCAGAACGGTCTTCATTTCATGACTCCCAGTTTGTTGTTGGTTCCCGGTTTTCTTCCGTCCCGGCTTGCCTAGCCGATGTTGCGGATGAACTGCTTCAGCCTTTCGGATTTCGGTGCGCCGAAGATCTGCTCCGGCGGCCCTTCTTCCTCGACCAGCCCGTTGTAGAGGTAGACGACATGGGTCGCGACCTCGCGGGCGAACTTCATCTCGTGGGTGACCAGCACCATGGTGCGGCCTTCGCGCGCCAGGTCGCCGATCACCTTCAGCACCTCGCCGACCAGTTCGGGATCGAGCGCGGAGGTGGGCTCGTCGAACAGCATGACGCGCGGATTGATGGCCAGCGCCCGGGCGATCGCGGCGCGCTGCTGCTGGCCGCCCGACAGATAGGCCGGATAGACGTCGCGCTTTTCAGCCAGACCGACACGGGCGAGCAGCCTCTCGGCCTCGCCGATCGCCACATCGCGCTTGACGCCAAGCACATGCACCGGAACCTCGATGACGTTTTCGATCAGCGTCATGTGGCTCCACAGGTTGAAGTTTTGGAACACCATGCCGAGCTTGGAGCGGATGCGCTCGATCTGCTTGCGGTCGGCCGGAATGGTGTGGCCGTGGCTGTCGGCCTTGAGTTTGATCTCCTCGCCATTGACGCGAATGATGCCGCTGGTCGGGTTTTCCAGGCAGTTGATGCAGCGCAGCAGGGTCGACTTGCCGGACCCCGAGCCGCCGATGATGGCGATGACCTCGCCGTCGCGCGCTGACAGCGAGACGCCCTTCAGCACATGCAGCTCACCGAACTTCTTGTGCAGGTTCTCGACATGGATGGCTTCGGCGGCGCCGTCCTGCGCCTTGCCGGATCGGACTGCGGCAGCTTCCACCACGCTCACCGGGTGACCTCTATCGGGTCGGCTGCGGTTCGTCGAACGTGTATCCGGCTAATCAACATATACGCTGTACTGCCCCGCTCCAGACTTCAGCATGGACCCAACGGCGAGAGCCCGTCAATCCTGCTTATTACGGCACTTGCGAGCTTGTTGTGCAAGTGTATAAATAGCCTTCCATGAAATTTTCTCGATTTTTTTCAGCGAAAAAGGACTTCGATGAGCGCTTTCGGATCACAGTCCATGGCGGCGCCGCTGCGCCGCGTGCTGATGCGGTCGGCGGCCAACGCCATGCGCAATGCCGACAGGGTTGCCTGGCACTATGGCCCGGGATTCAATCCGGCGAAAGCGGCATCGCAGCACGCGCTCCTTGCTGAACTGGTGGCGGCTTCCGGTGCCGAAATCGAATGGATCGAGGACACGGCGGATGGACTTTCGGACTCGGTGTTCACGCACGACCCGTCGCTGATGACCGATCGCGGCGCGCTGATTCTGTCCATGGGCAAGCCGTTGCGCGCCAGGGAGCCCTCGCTGCATGAGGAAACCTACCGAAGGCTGGGCATTCCAATCCTGGGCCGCGTCGAGGTTCCTGGCCAGGTCGAAGGCGGTGATTGCGTATGGCTCGATGCCCGTACGCTGGTGATCGGGCGCGGTGTCCGCTCCAACCAGGAAGGCATCCAGCAGGTTTCCAACCTGCTGACGCCGCTGGGCGTTTCCGTCTACGGCTTTGATCTTCCGCTGTGGCAAGGCGAAGAAGCGTGCCTGCATCTGATGTCGGTGATCAGCCCGCTGGCCGACGACCTCGCACTGGTCCATTCACCGCTTTTGCCGGCCCCATTCTATCAGATGCTGAAGGCGCGTAACATCCGGCTGGTCGAAGGCGACGCCGAAGAGTTCGCGGCTTCCAACGGCCTTAGCCTGAACGTGCTGCCGACCAGCCCACACAAGATCATTGCCGTCGCGGGCTTTCCAAAGACCAAAGCCGCGATGGAAGCCGCCGGCTGCACGGTCGAAATCTTCGAGGCGGATGCGCTCTGCATCGCCTGCGAGGGCGGGCCGACATGCCTGACGCGACCGATCCTGCGCCAATGAATATGCCATCCCGCCGCAGGTTCCGTCGCGAGGGCGAGGAGCGGCGGCGGCAGGATCTGATCGAGGCCACTCTGGACAGCGTGGCGGAACATGGCCTGCAGGGCGCCACCTTGCGCACCATCGCATTGCGTGCCGGCGTCACCGCCGGGCTGATCCGGCACTATTTTCCCGGCAAGGAAGAATTGCTGCAGGAAGCCTATGCAGCGCTGATGGGCCGCATGACCGAGCAGGCGAAAGCGGCTTTGGTCATGGAGAATGCCTCGCCTCGCCAGCGCCTTGCGGCTTTCGTCACCGCCAACCTCAATGCGCCGATTATCGACGCGCGGGTGTTTTCGCTCTGGGCAACCTTCATCGGCCGCGCCAGAGCGGATCCGACCTTGGCCCACGCCCACCGCGAAGGCTACCTTGGTTTTCGCAATGAGGTGGAAGCGGTTGTGGCCGAGGTGCTCGCCGCCGAACGGCGCAAATCGGACGCAAGCCAATTGCGCCACCATGCCATCGCGATTAATGCGATCATCGACGGACTCTGGATCGAAGGCTGCCTGGCCGGCGAGATGTTCTCGCCCGGCGAATTGGCGGCGATCGGCATCAAGGCCGTCGAGGCCGAACTAGGCCTCGCGCCGGAAGGGGAGGAAAACCAATGACGACACTCGGCGAAGCGCTCATTTCGCTGCTCGAAGCCCATGGCGTCGACACGGTCTTCGGGATTCCCGGCGTCCACACGGTAGAACTCTACCGCGGGCTAGCGCGCTCCAAGATCCGCCACGTCACACCGCGTCACGAACAGGGCGCCGGCTTCATGGCCGATGGCTACGCACGCGCCAGCGGCAGACCGGGCGTCGCCTTCGTCATCACCGGACCGGGGCTGACCAACACCATCACCGCCATGGGGCAGGCACGCGCCGATTCGGTGCCGATGCTGGTGATCTCAGGCGTCAACGCCACGCCGACGCTGGGCAAGGGGCTGGGCCATCTGCACGAATTGCCGGATCAGCGCGGCATGATGGAGAAGGTGGCGCTGTTTTCGCAGCGCGTTACCGAGGCTGGCGAATTGCCCGGCGCGCTGGCGCAGGCCTTCGCCCTGTTTTCATCGGCCCGGCCCGGCCCGGTACATATCGAGATCCCGACCGACGTCATGGTCAAGCCGGCGGATGGCATCGCTGCCATGCTGAGCAATGTGACGCCGCCCGTGCCGGAAGGTGTCGCAATTGCCAACGCGGCCAAACTCATCAGTGCAGCGCGCCGCCCGCTGATCCTGGTCGGCGGCGGCGCCAAACGCGCCGAAGCGCCACTGCGGCGTCTGGCCGAACGGCTGGGGGCGCCGGTCGTCCAGACCACCAATGCGCGCGGCCTGCTGCATGGTCATCCGCTTTGCGTGCCGGCCAGTCCCAGCCTGAAGACAGTACGGGCGCTGATGGCCGACGCCGACCTGGTCATTGCCGCCGGCACCGAATTCGGCCCGACCGACTATGACGGCTACAGCGATGGCGGCTTCGTCCTGCCCGCCAACCTGATCCGCATCGATATCGGCGCGGACCAGCTTGCCCGCCGCCCGGCGACGGTTTCGATCCTGGCCGATTGCGCCGAGGCGCTCGAAGCACTGCTTCTGGAAACCCGCCATGTCCGGGCAAGCGAGGGCGGTTCGTCGCGCGCCGCTACTACACGCAAAGCAGCCTTTGCCGAGCTCAATCCGACACTGCAGGGGCAGGTGCGCGCCGTCGAGATGATCCGCGACGCTTTGCCGGGCGCGCTCATCGTCGGCGATTCGACGCAGCCGATCTATGCGGCCAACCTCTATTACGACCATGATCGGCCAGGCGGTTGGTTCAATGCCGCCACCGGCTTCGGCGCGCTTGGCTACGGCCCGCCGGCCGCAATTGGCGCGGCCCTTGCGATACCCGATGCGCCGGTCGTCTGCCTCACGGGTGACGGCGGCTTCCAGTTCACGCTGCCGGAACTGGGCGCCGCGCTCGACGCGCGGGTACCGGTCATCTTCGTCGTCTGGAACAACAGAGGCTACCGCGAGATCGAAACCTCGATGCTCGATGTCGGCGTCGAGCCGGTCGGCGTATCGCCGGCGCCGCCGGATTTCTGCAAGCTGGCCGAGGCCTATGGCATCGGCGCCGAACGGCTTGCCGATATCGATGCTCTCGCGGACGCGCTGAAGCGCGCCCGGGCCACCGGACTGCCGCGCGTCATCGAAATCACAGTTGACTGAAGCGCGGGTTTCCCGTTTTGGCGGACCACGGCTGAAGTGTCGGACGCATGCAAAGACGCGACAACTGCCATGTCGAGATGTCAATTGAGTGATGGCGCAAAAGGCGCGACGCTTCGCGTCGGCGGCACAGAAACGACCTAACGATAAAAAAATGACAGGAGCGTCCAAGATGACGGAAACACTTGAAGGCAAGCATATCGTCGTGACTGGTGGGACCGGTGCGCTCGGCGGTGCGGTTGTCGGCAAACTGCTGAGCGACGGCGCGATCTGCCATGTGCCCAATGCTCATGCCGCCGCCCCTACGCATTTCCCCTTTACCTCGCATGACCGTGTCCAGCTGGTGCACAACGTCGATCTCTCGGACCCCGCGAAGGTCGAAGCGTTCTATAGCCAGGTTCCGGGCCTTTGGGGCTCGATCCATCTGGCTGGCGGCTTCACCTCGGCGCCTGTTGAAAAGATCGAGTCGGCGTCCTTTGCCGAGATGATGGACACCAATGCGCGCACCGCCTTCCTGTGCTGCCGCGCCGCGATCCGCTCGATGCTGTCGTCGGACACGGCGGGCCGCATCGTCAACGTCACCGCGCGCGCCGGGCTCGATCCGCGGCGCGGCGCCGGCATGGTCGCTTACGCCGCCAGCAAGGCGGCGGTGGCAGCCATGACGGTGGCGATGGCCGAAGAGCTGAAGCACAAGGGCATCCTGGTCAATGCCGTGGCGCCGTCGACGCTAGATACGCCGGCAAACCGCGCCGATATGCCGGATGCCGATGTCACAAGATGGGTCAGCCTCGAAGCCGCCGCCGAGGCCATCGCCTATCTCGCCTCGCCGGCCAATCAGGCGATGAGCGGCACGCTGGTGCCGCTTTACGGCAGGGCGTAACTTTCCAACCTTTACCTAGGTCAAAGAAAAACCCCGCCGGATCGCTCCGGCGGGGTTTTGTTTTGGAGCCTGTGCGAAGGCTTCGCGGTGCGAAGACTTAGCTGCCCTGCTTCTTCAGCGCGGCACCCAGGATGTCGCCCAGCGAAGCGCCGGAGTCGGTCGAGCCGTACTGAGCGACCGCTTCCTTCTCTTCGGCGATTTCCAGCGCCTTGATCGAGACCTGCAGCTTGCGGGTCTTCTTGTCGAAGGCGATGACGCGGGCATCGACCTTCTGGCCGACGGTGAAGCGCTCGGGGCGCTGCTCGTCGCGGTCACGGCTCAGGTCGGAGCGCTTGATGAAGGTTTCGATGCCGCTGTCGACCAGCCGCACTTCCAGACCGCCATCCTTGACGCCGATGACTTCGCAGGTGACGACCGCGTTCTTGCGCAGTTCGCCTGAAGTCGCCGCTTCGCCGACCGTATCCTTGGCCAGCTGCTTGATGCCGAGCGAGATGCGCTCCTTGTCGATGTCGACGTCGAGCACCTGCGCCTTGACCATGTCGCCGCGATTATACTCTTCGATGACCTGCTCGCCCGGACGGGTCCAGTCGAGGTCGGAAAGGTGCACCATGCCGTCCACGTCGCCTTCGAGGCCGATGAACAGGCCGAACTCGGTCTTGTTCTTGACCTCGCCCTCGACCTGGCTGCCGACCGGATGGCTAGAGGCGAAAGCCTGCCACGGATTCTCGAGCGTCTGCTTGAGGCCGAGCGAGATGCGGCGCTTGGCCGGATCGACTTCGAGCACCACCACGTCGACTTCCTGGGTCGTTGACAGGATCTTGCCTGGATGCACGTTCTTCTTCGTCCACGACATTTCCGAAACGTGGATGAGACCCTCGATGCCCGGCTCCAGCTCGACGAACGCGCCGTAGTCGGTGATGTTGGTGACGGTGCCCTTGATCTTCTTGCCGATCGGGAACTTGGTGCCGATCTCGGACCACGGATCGCTCTCGAGCTGCTTCATGCCGAGCGAGATACGGTGGGTTTCCTGGTTGATGCGGATGATCTGCACCTTGACCGTCTGACCGATGTTGAGGATTTCGGTCGGATGGTTGACGCGGCGCCATGCCATGTCGGTGACATGCAGCAGGCCGTCGATGCCGCCGAGGTCGACGAACGCACCGTAATCGGTGATGTTCTTGACGACGCCTTCGACAACCTGGCCTTCTTCGAGGTTCTGCACGATTTCCGAACGCTGTTCGGCGCGGCTCTCTTCGAGCACGGTACGGCGAGACACCACGATGTTGCCGCGGCGGCGATCCATCTTGAGGATCTCGAAGGGCTGCGGGTTGTGCATCAGCGGGGAGACGTCGCGGATCGGGCGGATATCGACCTGGCTGCGCGGCAGGAAGGCCACGGCGCCGTCGAGGTCGACCGTGAAGCCGCCCTTGACCTGGTTGAAGATAACGCCTTCGACGCGCTCACCCTTGGTGAACTTCTCTTCGAGGCGGACCCAGCTCTCTTCGCGACGGGCCTTCTCACGGGAAAGCATTGCTTCGCCAAGCGCGTTTTCAATGCGCTCGACATAGACT
>NZ_RZRO01000072.1:0-24601 GCF_003997975.1 Mesorhizobium sp. M7A.F.Ca.US.005.03.1.1 | reverse complement strand
ACATAGACTTCGACGGTGTCACCAACCTTGAGGGTAGTGTCCTTGCCCTTGACGCCGAATTCCTTCAGCGGCACGCGGCCTTCGACCTTGAGGCCGACGTCGATGATGGCCATGTCCTTTTCGATCGCCGTGATCGTGCCCTTGACGACCTGGCCTTCGCCGGAGTGACCGGTGGTGAATGATTCTTCGAGCAGGCTCGCGAAATCATCGCGAGTGGGATTTGCAGCTGACATTGTTTCTCCTGGAGTGCCCCGCATCTGGAAGCGGGACGGGCGCCGTGGGTTAGCGTTGCGTTGGCCTGCCGGCGTTCCGGGCTACAAAAGCCCTGGGCCGCTCTTTAAGCGGCAATTCCGGCGCATGTAGAATGCTGGCAGGCTGGTTCGTGCCCGATATGGGTATTTTCTTCGCCTCCGACAACGGAAAGACGAGGGAAAAACCCGGATCAGACCTAGTCTCTCTTGGCCAAGACGTCATCGATGATCGCCATGGCTGCAAGAAACGCGGCTTCTATAGCCATTTCGCTGGTATCAAGCAAGTGCGCGTCGGCGGCCGGCTTCAAAGGTGAGTCGGCACGGCCCATGTCGCGCTGGTCGCGGCGCATGATATCGGCGAGGATCTCGGTAAAATCAGCGGTCCCGCCGATGCTCTCGATCTCGGCCAGCCGGCGCTGTGCTCGCACCTCGGCGCTCGCCGTCACATAGAGTTTGATGTCGGCGTCGGGGCACACCACGGTGCCGATGTCGCGCCCATCGAGCACCGCACCCGGCGGTGTCTTGGCGAAGTCGCGCTGCTTTTCGACGAGGATGCGCCGCACGGTCGGGTACACTGCGACCTTGGAGGCCGCCTCGCCGACCGCATGCGCCGACAAGACCGTCCGGTCGAGCTTTGCCAGATCGACCTGGCGGGCAGCGGTTTCAGCCGCCGAGACATTGTCGAGCGGCAGCGCGTGCTGGATGAGCGCATAGGCCACGGCACGGTAGGTGAGGCCGGTGTCGAGCAGGTTGAGGCGGTAGTGGTCGGCCAGCCGGCGGGCGAGGGTGCCCTTGCCGGCGCCGGCGGGGCCGTCGATGGCGATGGTGAAGACGTGTGTCATTGGCAGACCGCCGAAAGGGTTGGGCGCTGGCCTGCCAACGTACCAAGGCTATTGGTTGCCACGACCGTCACCCGATCTCCGCGCCCAGCGCCGTCATCAGCCCCATGAACTCCGGAAAGCTGGTCGCGATCATGGCGGCGTCGTCAATGGTCACCGGCTTTTCCGTCGCCAGCCCCATGACCAGAAAGCTCATGGCGATGCGGTGATCGAGATGGGTCTGCACGGTGGTGTCCTTGCCATTGGGATGGCCGCCAAGGCCCTTGCCGCCCGGTTTGCCGCGCACGGCAAGCGAAGCTTCGCCTTCGGTGCAGTCGACGCCGTTGAGCGTCAGCCCGTTGGCGACGGCCGACAGCCGGTCGGATTCCTTCACCCGCAACTCCTCCAGCCCCTGCATCAGCGTTTCGCCCTCGGCGAAGCTCGCAGCGACCGCCAGCACCGGATACTCGTCGATCATCGACGGCGCCCGCTCGGGCGGCACGATGACGCCCTTGAGCTCGGAGTAACGTACCCGCAGGTCGGCGACATCCTCGCCGCCGGCATTGCGCGGGTTGAGGATGTCGATGTTGCCGCCCATCTCCTGCAGCGTCAAAAGCAGGCCGGTGCGGGTCGGGTTCATCAGTACGTTTTCGATCGTGATGTCCGAACCCGGCACGATCAGGGCGGCCACCAGCGGGAAGCCGGCTGAGGACGGGTCGCCCGGCACGGCGATGGTCTGGCCGGTCAGCTTGCCCTGGCCTTCGATGAAGATGTGGCGCACGCCACGCTCGTCGGTTTCGACCGACAGATTGGCGCCAAACCCCTTCAGCATCTTTTCGGTGTGGTCGCGTGTCATCACCGGCTCGATCACCGTGGTGATGCCGGGCGTGTTGAGGCCGGCGAGCAGCACTGCGGACTTCACCTGCGCCGAGGCCATCGGCACGCGATAGGTGATCGGTGCGGCATGCTTGGGTCCATGCAGTGTGATCGGCATGCGGTCGCCCGGCGTCGCCTTCAGCACCTGCACGCCCATCTGGCGCAAGGGTTCCAGCACACGGCCCATCGGCCGGCCCGACAGCGAGGCATCGCCGATGAAGGTCGTCTCCATGTCATAGGTGCCGACAAGGCCCATGGTCAGCCGCGAGCCGGTGCCGGCATTGCCGAAATCGAGCGGGCCTTCCGGCTGCAGCAGCGCGCCGTTGCCGGTGCCGCGGATCACCCACTCGTCGCCGTTCTTCTCGATATGCGCGCCCATTGCCTTCATGGCCGCGCCCGTGCGCATCACGTCCTCGCCTTCGAGCAGGCCGGTGATGCGGGTCTCGCCGGAGGCGAGGCCGCCGAACATGAAGGAACGGTGCGAGATCGACTTATCACCCGGCACGCGCGCGATGCCGGAAAGGGCTGGGGATTGGCGGGCGGTGGCCGGCTTGGGGGCGGCGGCGTGAGACATGGAATTTCCCTGGACGGAATGCCGGCGGGCCGGCGCTTTTCATTTGTTGCGGCGGTCTCGTACCACGGTGGGCCGAAATGGTCATCCCCATGGTCGTCACTTCACGCGAGGCCTTTCAATGCATGGTTTTGTGACGCCGGCTTTTCGCTTTGACAGCGCTGCAAACTGTGGTTAAGGGGACCACTCTTTTATTGACGAGGCTTGCCGTGGCAAAAACCGAACTTGGCACAAAACGTATCGACCCGGAGACGGGCCGAAAATTCTACGACCTGAACAAGGACCCGATCGTCTCGCCCTACACCGGCAAGACCTATCCGCGTTCCTATTTCGAGGAAGGCAAGATTGCCGCTCTCGAGGAGGAAGAGGAAGTGGCCGAGAAGGAAGTGGACGCCGAGGAAGAAGAAGGCGTTGAGGTCGTCTCGCTCGAAGAGGCAGATGAGGACGTCAAGGGCGACGACCTGCCGGATCTTGGCGACGACGCGGACGACGTTGATCTCGGCGACGACGAAGATGACACCTTCCTCGCCGACGAAGAGGAAGAAGATGACGACGTTGCCGACATGATCGGCGTCGGCGACGACGACGACGAGGTCTGATCGGCCTTGAAAGCGGGCGTTTGCGGGCTTTCGAGGACTGTGAAGAAAAAGCGACTCTCGAAGGCTTGATATCTGAGAAGGGCGGGGTTAGAAGCCGCCTGCACTAACGGCGCGGTCTCCAACCCGCGCCGGATCTCTTCGCCGGAAACGGCGCCGGTTGACTGCCGGAAGTGGGGCCATAGCTCAGTTGGGAGAGCGCTTGAATGGCATTCAAGAGGTCGTCGGTTCGATCCCGATTGGCTCCACCAAACAGTCCCTCTGCAATTCGCAGCCGATGAATGTGCCGCACTGCGGTCATCTGCGTTTGATGGTCAATTCAGGCAATGCCGCTGAAAGCCCCTCGATCAAACGGAACGAACGAGCCATTTCTCGAGAGCAACTGCTCGCCGGACAAAGTCTTCACTATTCCTGGAGTGCTTGGAGTCTGAAAGCCAGCCCGATCACCACTCGGCGAAGGAACCGTCCTTGTGGCGCCAGACCGGGTTGCGCCAGCGGTGGCCTTCCCTGGCACGTTCCTTGACATAATCCTCGTCGATCTCGACACCCAGGCCCGGGCCGTCGGGAATGGCGACATAACCATCCTCGTAGCGGAAGACATCCTTGTTGGCGGCATAGTCGAGCAGGTCGTTGGCGGCGTTGTAGTGGATGCCGAGGCTCTGCTCCTGGATGAAGCAGTTGTAGCTGACCGCGTCGAGCTGCAGGCACGAGGCAAGCGCGATCGGCCCGAGCGGGCAATGCGGCGCGACCGCGACATCATAGGCTTCCGCCATCGCCGCGATCTTGCGGCATTCTGTGATGCCGCCGGCATGCGACAGGTCGGGCTGGATGATGTCGACGACGCCTTCCTCGAACACGGACTTGAAGTCCCAGCGGCTATAGAGCCGCTCGCCGAGCGCGATCGGTGTCGAGCCAAGCGCGGCGATCTCCTTCAGCGCCTCGCGGTTTTCGCTGAGCACCGGCTCCTCGATGAACATCAGCCTATAGGGTTCGAGTTCCTTGACGAGCGCACGCGCCATCGGCCGGTGCACGCGGCCATGAAAATCGACAGCGATGCCGATGTTGGGCCCGACGGCCTCGCGCACCATGGCGACGCGTTCGACAGCGGCGTCGATCTTGTCATGGCTGTCGACGATCTGCAGTTCTTCGGTACCGTTCATCTTGAGCGCCAGGAAACCGCGCGCAACCATTTCCCTGGCGCCGGCCGCGACCTCCGCCGGGCGGTCGCCGCCGATCCAGGAATAGACCTTGATCGAGTCGCGCAGCTTGCCGCCGAGCAGTTCGTGCACGGGCACGCCGAGCGCCTTGCCCTTGATGTCCCACAGTGCCTGGTCGATGCCGGCAATGGCGCTCATCAGGATCGGGCCGCCGCGGTAGAAACCGCCGCGGTGCATCACCGTCCAGTGGTCCTCGATCAGGCGCGGATCCTTGCCGATGAGATAATCGCCAAGCTCCTTGACCGCCGCCTCGACGGTCAGCGCCCGGCCTTCGACCACCGGCTCGCCCCAGCCGGTGACGCCGGCATCGGTTTCGATCTTCAGGAACAGCCAGCGCGGCGGAACGATGTAGGTGGTGAGCGAGATGATTTTCATGCGCAGTCTCAGTTGCTCTTGAGTTTCTTGGCGCTGACGAGGTCGCGCGCCGCGAGGTCGAGGATCTTGTTTGCCGCGCCACGCGCGGCATCGGCATTGCGCATACGCAGCGCCTCGACCACCTCGCGGTGCGCCGCCACGGCCTCCATGCGCCGGCCGAGCGAAATCACCGCCGTCGCCTCCAGCGAGAATTTCAGCCCGGTGTCGATGAGATTACCGATCTGGCGAAAGATCGGGTTGTGGCTCGCGGCATAGACGATCTGGTGGAAAGCGATGTCGCTGCGCGAGAAGGCGGCGAGATCCTCGCCGGCGCCGGCCATGCCGCGCCAGGTGGCTTCGAGATCGGCGATCTCCTGCAGCGTCGCGCGCGTGGCGGCGAGTTCGGCAACCAGCGGCTCGATGGCCCGGCGAGTCTCAAGAATGGCGTCGAAGAGCTTGTCGTCCAGTGCATGCGGCGCGTGCCAGGCCAGCACCTGCGGGTCGATGATGTTCCAGTCGTCCTCGTTGCAGACGATCGTGCCGACGCGTGGCCGCGACAGCACCAGCCCTTTTGCCGCCAACACTTTCAGGGCCTCACGGATGACGGTGCGGCTGACGCTGTATTCGACGCCGAGCTCGTTTTCGGTCGGCAGTGAGGAGCCGGCCGGATAGCGCCCGGAAAAGATGTCCGAGGCAATCGCCTTGGTCACGTCGGGCATGACGCGCGGGCGGCGAGTGGCTGTGTCGCCTTGCGGTTTCTTCAAAGTCCCGGTCACCTCAGCCCTCCTCCAAGGCGGCGAACCGCTGGTTTCGCACAACCGGTCCGGCCTTAACGGATGCGGATCAATTGCGCCAGCGATCGCTGGTCAGAGCATGTACATTAATTATCATACCAGATCAATTGACGAGTATGATAAAAGCGATTAGAGACTCCGGCATCCGGGCTGAGCGCCCGGTCATCGCTGGGAGGTAATCATGCGACTTTTGAAGACCGCGCTCGTCGCGGGCGCGCTTGCCGTGCTGTCCGTCACGACCATCGCTGCATATGCTCAGGACACCAAAATCGGCTTCATCGTCAAACAGCCCGAGGAGCCGTGGTTCCAGGACGAATGGAAGTTCGCTGATCAGGCCGCCAAGGAAAAGGGCTTCACCCTGGTCAAGATCGGCGCCGAAGACGGTGAGAAGCTGATGTCGGCCATCGACAATCTCGGCGCCCAGGGCGCGCAGGGTTTCATCGTCTGCACGCCCGACGTGAAGCTCGGCCCCGGCATCGTCGCCAAGGCCGCCGCCAACAATCTCAAGCTGATGACTGTCGATGACCGCCTGGTCGGCGCCGACGGCAAGGCGCTGGAAGACGTGCCGCATATGGGCATCTCGGCAACCAAGATCGGCGAGGCGGTCGGCCAGGCGATCGTCGACGAGATGAAGGCGCGCGGCTGGAAGGCCGACGAGGTCGGCGCCATCCGCGTCTCTTACGACCAACTGCCGACCGCCGTCGACCGCGTCGAAGGCGCCATCTCGGTGCTCAAGGCAAACGGCTTCAAGGCCGAGAACATTTTTGACGCCCCTCAGGCCAAGACCGATACGGAAGCTGCCCTCAATGCGGCGACCGTCGTGCTCAACGCCCATGCCGAGATCAAGAAGTGGGTTTCTTTCGGCCTCAACGACGAAGCGGTGCTGGGTGCGGTGCGTGCCTCCGAAAGCGTCGGCATCCCCGCTGATAGCGTGATCGGCGTTGGCATTGGCGGCGCGGATTCGGCGATCAACGAGTTCAAGAAGCCGACGGCCACCGGCTTCGTCGGCACCGTGATCATCTCGCCGAAGCGTCATGGCTACGAAACGGCGCTCAACATGTATGACTGGGTTGCCAGCAACAAGGAGCCGGAGAAGCTGATCCTGACTTCCGGTGCACTCGCCAAGCGCGACGACTACCAGAAGGTCCGCCAGGGCCTCGGCATCGAATAATCCTCCCTGTACAAACAGGCGGCGGCTCATCCCGCCGCCTGTTTGCCATTCCATAAGAGGATCGCTGCCCGTGTCCTTTCTCGACTTCTCGCACATCACCAAGACCTATCCGGGCGTCAAGGCGCTGTCGGACGTCTCGTTCGGCGTCGACAAAGGCGCCGTGCATGGGCTGATGGGCGAGAACGGCGCCGGCAAATCCACCCTGATCAAGATACTGTCCGGCGACCAGCATGCCGATCAGGGCGAGATCCGCATCGACGGCAGGGTTCAGGCCTATACGTCGACCCGGGATGCCTTCGACAATGGCGTCATCGTCATTCATCAGGAACTGCAGCTGGTTCCTGAACTCACCGTTGCCGAAAATCTCAGCCTCGGTCGTTTCCCTGCCAACGCCGGCATCATCGCCGGCCGCCGGATGCTGGACGACGTCGGCGCCAAGCTGAAATCGGCCGGCATCGACATCGACATGCGCCGCAAGGTCAAGACGCTGTCCATCGGCGAACGCCAGATGGTCGAGATCGCCAAGGCGATCATGCTCGACGCACGCGTTATCGCGCTGGACGAACCGACCTCGTCGCTGTCCTCGCGCGAAAGCGAAATCCTGTTTGCCCTGATCGACCGCCTGCGCGGCGAGGGCAAGGTCATCATCTACGTCTCGCACAGGCTCGACGAAGTGTTCCGGCTCTGCGACAGCCTGACCGTGCTGCGCGACGGCAAGCTCGCGGCGCACCATGCGTCGCTGAAAGGCGTCACCCGCGACCAGGTCGTCGCCGAAATGGTCGGCCGCGAGATTTCGGATATCTGGGGTTTTCGCGCACGAAAAACGGGCGATGTCCGCCTGAAGGTCGACGCTCTCAGCGGCCCCAAACTGAAGACGCCGGCCAGTTTCGAGGCGAGGGCAGGCGAGATCGTCGGCTTCTTCGGCCTGATCGGCGCCGGGCGCTCGGAACTGATGCGGCTGGTCTATGGCGCCGATCCGCGCTCGGGCGGCACCATCACCGTCGACGGCAAGCTGGTCCCTGCCACCGATCCGCGTGGTACGATCCGGGCCGGCATCGTGCTGTGTTCGGAGGATCGCAAGCATGACGGCATCATCCAGGGCCGCTCGGTCGAGGAGAACATCAACATCTCGTCGCGGCGCCATCACACGCGCTTCGGCGTGTTGAACCGCGCCAGCGAGATCGCCACCGCCGAAACCTTCATCAAGAAGCTCAAGGTGCGCACGCCGTCGCGCAAGCAGGACATCATCAACCTCTCCGGCGGCAACCAGCAGAAGGTCATTCTTGGCCGCTGGCTGTCCGAACAAGGGGTGCGGGTGCTCATTGTCGACGAGCCGACGCGCGGCATCGACGTCGGTGCCAAATCGGAAATCTATGAACTGCTCTACCAGCTTGCGCAGGACGGCATGGCGATCGTTGTCGTCTCGTCCGAACTGCCGGAGGTGATGGGCATCTGCGATCGCATTCTGGTGATGTGCGGCGGCCGCGTCAGCGCCGAGCTCACCCGCGACCAGTTCGCCGAAAGGGCGATCCTGGCCGCCGCTCTCCCCGATCAGAAAACCCCCGACGCGATCGCATCTTGAGGACTTTTGGCATGACCGACCAGTTGAAAAAAATCCTGCTCGGCGAACAGGGCCTCGTCGTCATCTTTGTCGTCGCCTTCGCGCTGGTGTCGGCTCTGGTGCCGAATTTCCTCACCGACCGCAATATGCTCGGCCTGCTGCAGTCGGTGGTCACCGTCGGTATCGTCGCCTGCACCATGATGTTCTGCCTTGCCGCACGCGACTTCGACCTGTCGGTCGGCTCCATCGTCGCCTTTGCCGGCATGGTCGCTGTGATGGCGTCGAATTACACCGGCTCGATCCTGCTTGGCCTCTTGGCGGCAATTGCCAGCGGCGCCTTCGTCGGCTTCATCAATGGCGTCGTCATCGCCAAATTCCGCATCAACGCGCTGATCACGACGCTGGCCACCATGCAGATCGTGCGCGGGTTTGCGCTGATTGCGTCCGACGGCCGCGCCGTCGGCATCAACAGCCCGGATTTCTACCAGCTCGCGCTGTCCAAACTGCTCGGCATTCCGACGCCGGTCTGGGTGCTCGCCATCCTGTTTTGCATCTTCGGCTTCGTCCTCAACCGCACCGTCTTCGGCAAGAACACATTGGCCATCGGCGGCAATCCGGAGGCTTCGCGCCTTGCCGGCGTCAATGTCGACCGGACGCGCATCTGGATTTTTGCGCTGCAAGGCGTCGTCTGCGGCATCGCCGGCATCCTGCTGGCGTCGCGCATCACCTCGGGCCAGCCCAACGCGGCGGTCGGACTGGAACTCTCGGTCATCTCGGCCTGCGTGCTCGGCGGCGTCTCGCTTGCCGGCGGCCGCGCCACCATGTCGGGCGTCATCGTCGGCGTGCTGATCATGGGCATCGCCGAGAACGCCATGAACCTGCTCAACATCCCGGCCTTTTACCAGTACATCGTGCGCGGCGTTATTTTGCTCCTGGCCGTGCTGCTCGACAATCTGCGCTCGTCGGCTTTGGGCCGGCGTTGAGTCGGGGCAGGGCATGTCGGCTGGAATACTACTGGAAAGCAATCGGCTGTGCGTCGAGATCAGCCCCTCTGGCAGCGCAATCGTCAACGGCCATACGGCCGACGGGGTGCCATTCCTGCGTCCCTACCAAGGCGAGGCCGAGTTCGACGTTGTGCACTGCGCTTGCTTTCCGATGGTGCCGATCGGCAATCGCGTCGAGGGCAATGCGTTTTCCTGCGGCGGTCAAAACTTCACGCTGGCGCCCAACACGACTGATCCTTTCTATATTCACGGTGACGGCTGGCAGGCGAACTGGAAGGTCGAGGAGCATCGCGTCGACCGCCTCGATTTGGCCTTCGATCATCCGCGCCGCGTCGACTCGCCCTATGTCTACCATGCGCGACAGTCGTTCCGGCTCGCCGGCGCGCGGCTGGAACTCCGGCTTGCCGTCGAAAATACCGGCGTCATTCCACTGCCATTCGGCCTCGGTTTCCATCCATTCTTTCCGCGCACGCCGCGGACGACCTTGTTTGCGCCGGCCGAAACCTGGTGGACAGAGCGCGACGGGCACCTTCCAGCGTCCAGGAGCGCCATTGCCGACGATGTCGCTTTCTCAACGCCGCGCCATTTGCCCGACCGTTGGCTGAACAATGGCTTCGAAGGGTGGAGCGGCATCGCGCGCATCATCTGGCCGGAGCATTGTCTGGGGATCGACATCGAGGCGGACGCGGAGCTCGACCGCTACATGCTCTTTGCGCCGGACACGGACCGAAGCTTCTTCTGCCTGGAGCCGATGAGCCATACCCCAAATGCGTTGAAGCATTTCGATGCCGACCCAATGGGGATCAAGGTACTTTCCCCCGGCGAGGTTCTCAGAGCAAGATTCGCAATGACCGTCTTCGACTGGAGCGACAACCATGGCTGAGCGCCTTTCCGGCAAACGCATCTTCCTGACCGGCGCCGCGCAAGGCATCGGGCTGGCGATCGCCGAGGCCTGCCTTGCCGAAGGCGCAAGACTGTTCCTGGTCGACCGCGACGGCGCACTGCTGGACAAGACCGTCGCGGGCCTCGCCGTGCCGCGCGGCCATGTCGGGCATGCGGCAGCCGACATCAGCGACGGTGCCGCGATTGCCGCTGTCGTCAGCCAAGCGGCCGCCGAGATCGGCCCCATCAACGCGCTGATCAACAATGCCGGGGTCAATGTGTTCTCGACGCCGCTCGAGGCGACCGAGGAGGAATGGAACCGCAACTTCGACGTCAACGTCAAGGGCGCCTGGAATTGCAGCAAGGCGGTGTTGCCGGGCATGATCGCGAGCGGCGGCGGCGCCATCCTCAACATCGCCTCGACGCACAGCTTCACCATCATCCCACACACCTTTCCCTATCCGGTCGCCAAGCACGCGCTGCTCGGCCTGACCAAATCGCTGGCGCTCGAATATGCGGCGCAAGGGGTGCGCGTGAACGCGCTGGCGCCCGGCTATGTCGAAACCCAGAAGGCGATCGACTACTGGAACAGCTTTGCCGATCCGGCCACAGCACGCGCCAACACCATGGCGCTACATCCTGGCGGCCGCATCGCCACGGCGCGCGAGATTGCGCTGGCTGCGGTGTTCATGATTTCCGACGAGTGCCCGTTCATGAATGCGGCCACGCTCGTCGTAGATGGTGGGCTGAGCCAGCTCCAGCATCCAGCCTGAATTCCGGGAAAATCATGACCAAGAGACGATCGCAGCACTGGTTCGGCGGGCAGGGCAAGGACGCCTTCATTCACCGCAGCTGGATGAAGAACAACGGCCTGCCCGACGATGCCTTCGACGGCCGCCCGGTGATCGGCATCTGCAACACCTTCTCCGAATTCACGCCTTGTCACGTGCATTTCCGTGGCCTGATCGAGCACATCAAGGCGGGCGTGCTGGAAGCCGGCGGCCTGCCGCTGGAATTCCCGGTCTTCTCCTGCGGCGAATCCAATCTGCGCCCGACGGCGATGCTGTTCCGCAATCTCGCCTCGATGGATGTCGAGGAAGCGATCCGCGGCAATCCGATGGACGGTGTCGTGCTGATGGCAGGCTGCGACAAGACCACCCCGTCGCTGGTCATGGGCGCGGCCTCCTGCGACCTGCCGTCGATCGTCATTTCCGGCGGGCCGATGCTCAATGGCCGTTTCCAGGGCCGCGAGATAGGTTCCGGCACCGATGTCTGGAAATTCTCCGAGGATGTCCGCGCCGGCGTGATGAGCGAGCAGGATTTCGCTAATGCCGAGAGTGCCATGTCACGCTCGCCGGGTCATTGCATGACCATGGGCACGGCCTCGACCATGGCCTCGATGGTCGAAGCGCTCGGCCTGGCGCTGCCGGGCAACGCTGCCTATCCGGCGGTCGACGCGCGCCGCAGTCGCATCGCCCGCATGACGGGGCGGCGCATCGTCGAGATGGTCAATGAGAATCTCCGCCCGTCCGCCATCCTCAAGAAAGAAGCTTTCGCCAACGCCATCCGTGTCAATGGTGCCATCGGCGGCTCGACCAATGCGGTCGTGCATCTGCTGGCGATTGCCGGCCGCGTCGGCACCGAACTGACACTGGACGATTGGGATCGGTATGGCCGCGATGTACCGACCATCCTCGACCTGATGCCGTCAGGCCGCTTCCTGATGGAGGACTTCTGCTACGCAGGCGGCATTCCGGCGGTCATGAAGGAGATTGGCGATCTGCTCGATCTCGACGTGCTGACCGTCACCGGCAAGACCGTGCGCGACAACATCCGTGACGCTGAAAACTACAATCCCGAGGTGATCCGCCCGCGCGACAAGGCGCTTACTCCCAATGGCGGTATCGCGGTGCTGCGTGGCAATCTGGCGCCCGACGGCGCCATCATCAAGCCGTCAGCCGCGTCACCGGCCCTGATGAAGCATCGCGGCCGCGCCGTCGTCTTCGAGGACATCGACGACTACAAGGCGCGCGTCGACGATCCCGCGCTCGACGTCGACGAAGCGTCGATCATGGTGCTGAAGAATTGCGGCCCCAAGGGCTATCCGGGGATGGCCGAGGTCGGCAACATGGCGCTGCCCCGGAAGCTGCTGAAGCAGGGTGTCCGCGACATGATCCGCATCTCCGATGCCCGCATGTCCGGCACCGCCTTCGGCACCGTCGTGCTGCATGCCGCACCCGAAGCCGCCATCGGCGGCCCGCTGGCGCTGGTCAGGAGCGGCGACTTCATCGAGCTCGACGTCGAAGCAAGGAAGCTGCATCTCGACGTGTCGGCACAGGAGCTGGCGCGGCGTCGTGAATCCTGGCTACCGCCCGTCCCGGCGATGCGCGGCGGCTATCAGGGCCTCTATGTCGACCGTGTCCTGCAGGCGGACCGCGGCGCCGATCTCGACTTTCTCGTCGGATGCCGTGGCCACGCCATTCCACGCGAAAGCCATTGAGGCCGACCAGCATGCCCAATTTCCGGCCTGACGATTTCCACGGCATTCACGCCATTCTCTACGCGCTCTTTGACGCGAACGAACAACTGGACCGCGCGGCGATGCGTCGGCAGGTCGAGATCTGCCTGGCGACGGGCGTGCACGGCATGGCGGCGCTCGGCCTGGCGACGGAAGTCGCCAAGCTGACCGAGGCCGAGCGCCGGACGATCATGGACTGGACGGCGGAAGATACGGCTGGAAAAGTGCCGCTTGCCTTCACCATCTTCGGCGCTTCGGTGGCTGAGCAGGTGGCACAGCTTCGCCATGCTGAAAGCGTGGGAGCGGATTGGGTGATCCTGCAGCCGCCGCCGGTCGGATCCTATGGTGCGCTGGAATACACCAGGTTCTTCGGCCGCGTCGCCGAGGCAACCGACCTGCCGGTGGCGATCCAGAACGCGCCGGCGTTTTTCGGGCGCGGCCTGTCATCGGACGAGATCCGCGAACTTGTCACGCTTCATCCCAACATAAGGCTGATCAAGGGCGAAGGCCCTGTCACCGACATTGCCGGATTAATCGAACGCACCGAAGGCCGGATACCCGTTTTCAACGGACGCGGCGGCCTTGAACTGATCGACAATTTCCGCATCGGTTGCCGCGGCATGATCCTGGCGCCTGATGGCATCGACCTCGCCGTGCGCGCCTACAATGCGTTTCGGATCGGTGACGAAGCGACGGCCGAGGCCGAGTACGCAAGAATGCTGCCGGCAGCGGTCTTCGTCATGCAGGGCATCGAGAACCTGATCTGCTACGGCAAGCGGCTGTTCGGCGCCCGCGCAGGCATCCCGATACACGACCGGGCTCCGGCGATGCGGCCCAACGAGACCGGCGTGGCGATGGTGGCGCGCTTTGCGGCTGGCCTCGGTCGGTTGCCTGGCTGAACGGCAACTGCCCTTCAATAGGTCGTCCGCCCACCCGACAGGTCGAACGTGGAGGCGGTCGTGAAACTGTTCTCCTTGGAGACGAGCCAGGCGACCATCGCCGCGGCTTCGTCGACCTCCAGCAGGCGGCCGCGCGGAATGCGCGAGCGCATATATTCGATGTGCTCCGGCGTCAGCTGTTCGAGGATGCGCGTCTGTGCCGTGGCCGGCGAGATGCAGTTCACGGCGATGTCGTACTGCGCCAGTTCCTTGCCGAGCGACTTGGTCAAGCCGATGACCGCCGCCTTCGAGGCTGAATAGGCGGAGGCGTTGGGGTTGCCCTCCTTGCCGGCGACGGAAGCGATGTTGACGATCCGTCCGTAATTGCGCTCCTTCATCCCGGGAACCACGGCGCGATTGACGTAGAACGTACCGTTTACGTTGACGTCGATGACCTTCTTCCACGTCTCGATGTCGTAGACGTCGAGCGGGGCGGCAGGGCCGGCAATTCCGGCGGAATTGACCAGAATGGAAATCTTGCCGGCCAGATCTTCGGTCCTGGCGCGCGCCGCGTCCACCGACGTCCAATCGGCGACGTCCACGATCTCTGTCGTGGCAGCGTTGCCGAGTTCCTTCTTGGCGGTTTCGAGGCGGGCCTCATCGAGATCCCACAAGCTGACCGTCGCGCCGGAAGCGACGAAACGCCTGGCCATCGCGAAGCCGAGGCCTTGGGCGCCACCGGTGACCACAGCGTGCTGGCCGTCAAGATCGATCCTGTTCATGTCGAGCGGTTCTTTCCGTTTGAGCTACTTCCGGGATAAAGGCCGGCCTGTGCAGGCCGGCGATCGCTACATGGTCGCGCCAAGGCTCCATGGCACGAACTCGTTGTCGCCATAGCCGAGCGCTTCCGACCTGGTGCGCCCGCCGGAAGCGACGCGCAGGATCTCGGCAAAGATCTCCTCGCCCTTCTCGGCCAGCGAGACGCCGTCCAGTATGTCTCCGCAATTGATATCCATGTCCTCGCGCATCTGCTCGAAGATGAAGGTGTTGGAGGCAAGCTTGATCGAGGGCGTCGGCTTGCAGCCGAAGGCCGAACCGCGGCCGGTGGTGAAGCACAATATGTTGGCGCCGCCGGCGACCTGCCCGGTGGCCGAGACCGGGTCGTAGCCGGGCGTATCCATGAAGACGAGGCCGCGCTCGTTGATCGGCTCGGCATATTCCAGCACCGCCCGCAGATTGGTGGTGCCGCCCTTGGCGGAAGCGCCGAGCGATTTCTCCAGGATGGTCGTCAACCCACCCAGCTTGTTGCCGGGCGAAGGGTTGTTGTTCATCTCCATGTCGTGCCTGGCGGTATAATCCTCCCACCAGCGGATGCGTTCGATCAGCTTTTCGCCCACCGCGCGGCTCTCGGCGCGCAAGGCGAGGAGATGTTCGGCGCCATAGATCTCGGGCGTCTCCGAGAGCACCGCCGTACCGCCTTGCCCGACAAGCAGGTCCACCGCAGCACCTAGTGCCGGATTGGCGCTGATGCCGGAGTAACCGTCCGATCCGCCGCATTGCAGCGCAAGCACCAGTTCGGAGGCTGGTTGCGGCGTCCTTTCGGCGGCGTTCACCGTAGGCAGCATGTCGACGATCGCCTTCACGCCAGCCTCGACCGTCTTTCGCGTACCGCCGGTTTCCTGGATGGTCATCGTGCGGAAAATCGTGCTCTCCTCGATGTTGTACGACTGCATCCAGCGTGGGATCTGGAACGCTTCGCAGCCGAGTCCGACCATCAGCACGCCGCCGACATTGGGGTTCGTGGCAAAGCCCCATTGAGTCCGTTTCAACAGGTCGTAAGCGGGACCCTTGGTGTCGATGCCGCAGCCAGTGCCGTGGACGAGTGCGATGATACCGTCGACATTGGGATAGTCGTGCAGGATGCCAGACCGGTTGACCTCGTCGGTGATGAACCGGGCGACGCTGGCAGAGCAGTTCACCGAGGTCAGGACGGCAATGAAGTTGCGCGTGCCCACCTTGCCGCTCGGTCGGCGGTAACCCATGAAAGTAGCGCGCTCGGCCTCGGCAACGATCTCGGTTTGCCTGGTATTCGTGCCGAAGACGTAGTCGCGTTCGAAATTTCGCAGATACACATTGTGCTCGTGAACCCAGTCGCCGGCGACGATTGGTTCCCGCGCAAAACCGATGGTCTGGCCGTATTTCACGATCGGCTGGTCCGAGCCGATGTCGCGCAAGGCCATTTTGTGCCCGCGCGGTATGCGTGCCCTGGCAGCCACGTCACCGGCTTTTTCGCCGATCTTCAACGGATCGACCGCCAGAAGAATGTTGTCGGCCCCCGAAAGCTTGATGAACCGCGCCATGACCCAAACTCTGAAAAAGTTCTCCGCGACAGGAGGTCGAGAGACAAGAAATGATTTGGAATACTAATATAATAGAATGTCAGAGGTCAAGGAGGTCAAGGCCGGAGACTGCATGAGGTCGTCGTGAAAGACGGACCGGTCGCCACGTCGTTGGGGCATATCCGGGAGAGAAAGCGACTGCCCGACAACGTTCTGGTCAATCGAGATGGAAGACCTCTTCCATGGCCGCCCACCATTCGCCGTCGGCGCGCGTCGGCAGCGGCGTCTGCATGGGGTCGCACAGTTCCCACCATTTGGGCATGGCCGGCGACTCGCTCATCCGCGCTGCATCCCTGGCGAAGTCGCTGCCGTGATACTCCCAGCAGGCGAACAGAAGGTTCTCCGGTTCGCGCAGGAAGATCGAATAGTTGCGGATGTTGGCGCGGCTGATGACGTCGAGCACTTCGGGCCAGACGGCGGCGTGGACGCGCTTATAGTCCGCGATCGCCTCGGCTTTCACGCCGATACAAAGTCCCATTCTTTGCATGCTGGTTGCTCGCGGGGCTTCAGCCGAGAAGGTCGGCGGCGACTTCGAGCGTGTTGCGGAACGACGTCTCGAGATGATGTTCCATGGCCCGTGCCGCACCCTCGGCGTCGTGGCGCTTCAGGGCGTCGAAAATGGCCTCGTGCTGCTCGATCGTCTGTTCGCCATAACCCGGTCTTGGGATGGCGAGATAGCGCCCGCGATCCATCTGTGCCTTTGAGATGTCGACGGCTCTCCAGATCATCGGCAGGCCGCAGATCTCGGCTATGGTGCGGTGGAAGACATCGTCGAGTTGTATCGCGGTGGCATATCTGCCGCGGGATATGGCAAGCCGGTGCGCCGCCATGTTGTCTTCCAGCAATTCGCTGGCTGCCGCTGTGAACTTGGCGGCCGCGCGTCGGGCGCTTTCCATCTCCAGTGCCCGCCGGATGACATAGGCTTCTTCCAGGTCGGCCCGGCTGATCGGAGCAACATAGGTGCCGGTCTGCGCCAGGATCTTGACCAGGCCCTCGTCGCTGATGCGCTTGACCGCTTCGCGAACGGGGGTGCGAGACACCCCCAGGGCCTCCGCGATGGCGACCTCGTTGATGACCTCTCCCGGCTTCAACTGCCCGACGACGATCAGGTTGCGGATCTTGTGGTAGATCTGATCGCGGAGCGGAAGAGCCCGATTGAGCGTCGAAGGATCCAGGTCCATTGCAAATCCGTGTCTTCGTTCACCAGAAATGGCCAGATAATACTAGAATGTCAATTGGAACGCATCCAATACAAGCGTGGGGTCGGGGACGCACCACGTCATGACGACCCGCCGGAATCCAGCTTGCCAGAACTGTTATATTAGTGCAATAGTGAGGATGAACGATGGAAAATTCAGTCCGGGACTGAGGCTTGGATCTTCAACAGCGCAGGCCATTCAAGCTTGTTCGAAGAAGCCCGACTGCGTTTGCAGCGCTATTATACTAACATATCGAAGGCCGATGTAGCGCACCGGCCGGCCGCCAGGAGGAACCTAGCCAGATATGACCGTCGCCGCCGATTGCGCCTTGGATATGCGAGGCATCAGCAAGAACTTTCCAGGCGTGAAGGCTCTGTCCAACGTCAATTTTGCCGTGAAATTCGGCACCGTT
This sequence comes from Mesorhizobium sp. M7A.F.Ca.US.005.03.1.1, assembly GCF_003997975.1. Classification (NCBI taxonomy): domain Bacteria; kingdom Pseudomonadati; phylum Pseudomonadota; class Alphaproteobacteria; order Hyphomicrobiales; family Phyllobacteriaceae; genus Mesorhizobium; species Mesorhizobium sp. M7A.F.Ca.US.005.03.1.1. Next base: position 7,100 of record NZ_RZRO01000072.1, on the reverse strand, counting down.
CATGCGGTCGTGGGTGAGAACGGCGCCGGCAAATCGACGCTCATGAAGATCCTCAACGGATCCTACGCGCCCACCAGCGGCACGATCAAAGTCGGTGGCGCCGAGGTGCGCATGCGCCGGCCCGCCGACGCCCAGGCGCTCGGCATCCGCATGGTGCACCAGGAAATCAATCTGGTCCCCGACCTGACCGTCGCCGAGAACGTCTATCTCGGCCGCATGCCCGGCAAATGGACCTTTCTGCGCAAGCGCGAGATGGTCAGGGCGGCGGCTGCCGTCCTCGACGAGCTCGGAGCGGCCATCAATCCGCGTGAACGGCTCGGCAACCTTTCTATCAGCCAGCAGCAGCTCGTCGAGATCGCCAAGGCCTATGCGGCGCAGCCGAGGATCATCGTGCTGGACGAGCCGACATCCAGCCTCAGCGAGCATGAGACGGCGGCGCTGTTCCGGATCCTGCGCAAGATGCGCGATGACGGCATCGCCATCGTCTACATCAGCCATCGGCTGAAGGAGGTGCTCGAAATCGCCGATGAGGTGACGGTGCTGCGCGATGGCTCAATGATCGAGACGCGTCCGATCAAGGGCATAAAGGCTGCCGATATGATCAGGCTGATGGTCGGTCGCGAAGTTAGCAATGTCTTCCCGAAAAGTCCGGCCGCGATCGGCAAGTCCGTGTTGCGCGTGGAGCATATCAGCGACCGACAGCGCTTCCGCGATGTCAGCTTCGATGTGCGCGCCGGCGAGATACTGGGCTTGACCGGCTTGGTGGGCGCTGGTCGCACCGAGGTTGCCCGCGCAATCTTCGGCCTGTCGCGGCTTGTCGAGGGCACGGTCAGCGTCAACGGACGCGAGGTCTCGATCAACTCGCCATCCCAGGCGGTCAGGGCAGGCATTGCCTATGTTCCGGAAGATCGCAAGGGCGATGGCGTCGTGCCTGGAATGTCGGTCCGGGAAAACATCAGCCTGCCCATCCTGCGCCGCCTGACCCGTTTCGGACGCATCAGCCGCAGCGCCGATCGCGCGCTTGCCCGGGATTCGGTCAAGCAGTTTTCGATTTCACCGCCCGACGGCGAACGGCGCATCAGCCTTCTGTCGGGCGGCAACCAGCAGAAGGCGGTCATCGCCAAATGGCTTGCCGCCAAACCTTCGGCGTTGATCCTCGACGAGCCGACGCGGGGCGTCGACGTCGGCGCCAAGGCCGAGATCCACCACATCATCGGCCAACTCGTCGCCGGCGGCATGGCGGCCGTGATGATCTCGTCGGAACTGCCCGAAATCCTCGGAGTCTGCGACCGCGTGGTGGTGATGCGCGATGGCTATGCCTCCGAGCCTCTCTTGCGCAGCGAATTGAGCGAGGAGCGCATCATGGCGCTGGCCACCGGGGAGGAGATGGCTTGAGCGAAGCGGCCATGGAGATCGGTGGCGTGAACCGCAACGACCGCTTTACGCGTGGCAGCAGGCTTGTCGATGTCCTGTCGAAGGCGGGGCTCGCCTTCGCCATCGTCGCCGTGATGCTTTACGGCTCCCTCGTCAGCCCCGCCTTCTTCACGTCAGGCAATTTGCTCAACGTCCTGACCTCGATGTCCATCGTCGGCATCGTCGTCGTCGGCATGACCTTCGTGCTCGTGGTCGGCGGCCTGGCCGACCTGTCGGTGCCGGCCACCATCGCCTGCGGCGCCATCCTGTCGCTCGGGCTGCAGCCGATGATCGGGCCGCTGCCGGCGTTCCTGCTGGCGGTGGGTCTCGCGGGCCTCATAGGCCTGCTCAACGGGAGCCTGGTCGGATATGTCGGCATCAATCCCATCATTGCCACGCTCGGCGTTGGCACGATCGGACTGGGCATCGTCCAAGCGGCTGTCGGCGGGGTCATCGTCTATGGCAGCAATCCCGCCTCAGCCGAATTCGCCAAGGGCCGGCTGTTCGGCATTCCGGTCGTGGTGTTGATCTTCCTGGTCATCGCCCTTGTCGGCCATTTCGTCCTGTCCCGCTCCTTCTGGGGCAGATGGACGCTCGCCACCGGCGGCAATTACAGCGCCGCCGAGGCTAGTGCGGTTCCGGTGCGGGCCGTGAAGGCTGGCGCCTTCGTGATCACCGCACTGGCTTCCGGCATCAGCGGCGGCCTGCTCGGGCTGACGCTGCAGAGCGCGCGGCCGCTCATCGGCGGCGGCTACGAATTCAGCGCCATCACGGCGGTGGTGGTCGGCGGCGTGTCGATCGTCGGCGGCTTCGGATCGGTGCCGCGGGCCATTGCCGGCCTCATCTTCGTGCAACTGCTGACCAACGTCATGGTGCTCGACGGTGTGCGCACGCCAATCCAGGGTTTCGTGCTCGGCATCCTGATCGTCGGTGCCGTCGGCATGGATGCGGCATTGCGCAAGCGGGGCGTGGCGTGATGCGTTTTCTTTCGCTTGTCTCGCAGCATCGCGTCGTCATCATTCTCGGCCTGACGCTCGTCATTTCCGCGCTGTTGGTCCCCGGCTACCTCTCGGCATCGACGCTCGGCCTCGGTCTCGACCGGGCGGCGACGATCGGCCTGATCGCGGTCGGCCTGACGGTGCTTTTGATATCGGGCCAGATCGACCTCTCCGGTGGCGCCGTGTTTGCCCTGGCCGGCATCGTATCGGTCATCCTGCAGCGAGAGATCGGCATCCTGCCCGCCGCGATCGCCGGCATCCTGGTCGGTACCCTGGCAGGCGCCATCAACGGCATGCTGGTCGTCGGCCTGAAGGTGAATTCGCTCGTGCTGACGCTCGCGACGATGCTGATCTTCCGCTCACTCGCGCACTGGATCACCAACAGCCAGCCGGTGACCGGAACCGACATCATGCTCTCCCTGGCGCTGGCCAAGATCTATCTCGATGTCTTCACCCTCCGCAGCGTGCTGTTCATCGCCCTGATCGTGCTGCTGCATTTCTGGCTGACGCGCACCATACCTGGGCGCAACGTCTTTGCGGTGGGGTCCAACCCGGCGGCTGCCAAGGAAAGCGGTATCGCCTCGGACCGTATCGTCTTTCTCGGCTTTGTCTTTGCCGGCACGCTTGCCGGCCTGGCGGGGGTTCTCCAGAGCCTCGTCACCAACACCGGCTCGCCTGTCTTCGGCTCGGAACTGACGGTCGCCGTCATTGCCGCGGTCGTTGTCGGCGGGACTCGTCTCGAAGGCGGCAAGGGATCCGCGCTCGGCACGCTCGGCGGCGTGCTGACGATCGGCTCGCTGACCATCGCGATGGAGTTCCAGTCCGTTCCCGCATACGTCCAGCAGGTCGTGTCCGGGCTTATCCTGATCCTGCTCGTCGTGCTCGATCGGGCCGTTACCACCAAGGGGAGGGCTCCGGGCACGCGCCCGGCGCTCGTTCGCGACAATCCAATCACTCAAGGAGGAACCACATGATTGGGAGGAAACACATGATTGGCAAGAAAAGCATGCTTCACGTCGCCGCCATGGCGGCTGTGCTGGCATCGACGGGCTGGGCCAGCGCCAAGACGGTCTGCTACGTGACGGCAGCGGATTCGCATGCCTACGCGACGCCGGCCAACAAGGCGCTTCAGGCGCGCGCTGCGGAACTCGGCATCGAGATCCTGAGCCTCAGCCAGGATTTTGATGTCCAGAAAGGCACCGAGCAGCTCAACACCTGCGTTGCGCGCAAGGTCGATGGCATCATCCTGTGGCCGCTCGACCCGCAGGCATACATACCGGGGCTGGCGCGCGCGCAGCAGGCGAACATTCCGGCGATCCTCATCAATTCGCCGATGAGCGACGATGCCAAGCCGTTCATCAAGTCGTTCACCGGGCCTGATGTCTATGAGGAAGGCAAGCTGGCGGCGGACTCGCTGAGCAAGGCGCTGGGCGGCAAGGGCTCCGTCGTCATCATCGCCGGCCAGGCCGGCAACGGCACCACGATCGGCCGCGTCAGCGGATTTACCGACCGTCTCAAGGAAACCAATGCCGAGATCAACGTGCTCGACACGGTCAACGCCGACTTCGACCAGCAAAAGGCGCTGGTGGTGAGCCGCGATCTGATCACACGCTTCGGCGACCAGATCAGCGGTGTCTACGCCAATGACGACACGATGGCCCGCGGCTTCATCGACGCATGGAAAGAGGCGAACCCCTCCAAGGCCGCACCGCCGATCGTCGGCATCAATGGCCAGAAGGATGCGTTCGAATCGATCCGCACCAATGAGATGTACTCGACCATCGTCCAGTCGCCCGTCGAGGATGGCCGCCTGGCGATCAACACGATGGCCGAGATCATCGAGGGCAAGGAGGTCAAGGACCGGCTGCCGATCCCGCTGACAGTTGTCACCAAGGACAACGTCAACGCGGTCGAACCAGCGTTCTGATGCAGGAAGGCCGGCCCGCTGCACTCGGGTCGGCCTCGCCGCCGATTTCTTGGGGAGAGAAATTCTAATAGCGGCAACGGAATTGGAATAAACTAACTCTACAGAGTTTGTGGAATAAGCAATCTGCACTGGCGATCTGGTTTCCACCCGGACAGGACCACGCCATGCCTACCTTTTTGCGCTCGCCGTCAACCAAAGCAGGCATCTCCGGCCGCCTCCGTCAGGCGACGGGAGACAGGCCATGAGCAAGCACATTCCAGACCCTATCAAGGTGCTCTGGTTTCTGCCGACGCATGGCGACAGCCGCTATCTCGGCACGGCCGAGGGCGGCAGATCGGTCGATCTGCCCTATCTGACGCAAGTGGCGAAGGCGGCCGACACGCTCGGCTACTATGGCGTGCTGTTGCCGACCGGCCGCTCGTGCGAGGATTCCTGGGTGATCGCATCGGCTCTTGTGCCGATGACCGAACGCTTGCGTTTCCTTGTCGCCGTGCGGCCCGGTTTGCAGTCGCCGACGCTGGCCGCGCGCATGACTGCGACGCTGGACCGCATCTCAAATGGCCGCCTGCTGATCAACGTCGTCACCGGCGGCGATCCGCTGGAGAACAAGGGCGACGGCATTTTCCTGTCGCATGCCGAACGCTATGAGGTGACGCAGGAGTTCCTGCGCATATACAAGCGGGTGCTGAGCGGCGAGACGGTCGAGCATGACGGCAAGCATTTCCACATCGAGGACGGAAGGCTGCTGTTTCCGCCGGTGCAGACGCCTTACCCGCCGCTGTATTTCGGCGGTTCGTCCGATGCCGGGTCGACGGTGGCGGCGCAGGAGATCGACAAATATTTGACCTGGGGCGAGCCGCCTGCCGATGTCGAGCGCAAGCTGGACAGGGTGCGTGAACTGGCGCAGAAGGCCGGCCGCAAGCTCTCTTTCGGCATTAGGCTGCATGTCATCGCCCGCGAAACCACCGAGGAGGCCTGGGCCGCTGCCGACAGGCTGATCAGCCGCCTCGACGACACGACGATCGCCTCGGCCCAAAAAGTCTTTGCGCGCATGGATTCGGTCGGGCAGGCGCGGATGAGCGCATTGCATGGCGGCGATCGTGCCAAGCTCGAGATCGCGCCCAATTTGTGGGCAGGCGTCGGCCTGGTGCGCGGCGGTGCCGGTACTGCCCTTGTCGGCGACCCCGACACGATCGCCGAGCGTATCGACGAGTACCGGCGCCTCGGCATCGATACCTTCATCCTGTCCGGCTATCCGCATCTGGAAGAAGCCTATCGCTTCGGCGAACTGGTGCTGCCGAAACTGCCGACCGACCATCCGGTAAAAGCCGCCGGCTCGTCCGTCAACACCGGTCCGTTCGGCGAGACCATCGCCGGCGACCACCGGCCGAAATCGCTCGCCAGCGCCTCGTGAACGCGCTCCCTCCGGCCCGCCGGTTGCGCGTCGCCATCCTTGGCGGCGGCTTTTCCGGCGCGGCGGTGGCCTGGCATCTGGCGCGGGCACCTCAATCGGAGTGCCTGTCGATTTCCGTCATCGAGCCGCGACCAGCGCTCGGCGGCGGCCTGGCCTATTCCAGCGAGGAACCGTCGCACCGGGTCAATGTCCCCGCAGTCAGGATGAGCATGGCTCCCGATGATCCGCAGCATTTTGCACGCTGGTTGGCTGGCAGCGGAGAACTCGAACACGACCCGGATGCCATCTGGAAGAACGGCGACGCTTTTCCGCGCCGTCGCGTGTTCGGCCGCTACGTCGCCGAGCATCTGGCGCCGTATCTCGGTTCCGGCCTTGTCCATCATGTCGAAGGTTCCGCCACACGCGTGACACGCGATGCCAGTGGCGCGGGCTGGACCGTGCACACCTCTGCCGGACCGGTCGTCGCCGATATCCTCGTCCTGGCAGCGACGCATCCGCGGCCCGGCATTCCCAACGCGCTGGCCTCGCTGACGGAAGCGCCAGGTTTCGTCGCCGATCCGTACGCTTCCGCCGCGCTTTCAGGGATCGGGCCGGAGGCGTCGGTGCTGATCGTCGGCTCCGGGTTGACCTCGGCCGACATGGTCGCCGAACTCGACCGCCGTGGCCATCGCGGCCGTATCCTCGCGCTGTCGCGCCGCGGCCTGCGCTCGCGCGGCCACCCGGATATCAGGGGCGAGCCTTTTGGCGACTTTGCATCCGCGCCGGCCACGACGGCGCTCGGCCTGCTCAAGACCATTCGCGCGACGCTGGCGGCCGCGCGCGCCGCCAGCGTCAACTGGCAGTCGGTCTTCGATCAGCTGCGCCTCCAGGGGCCGGTGCTGTGGGCCGCACTTGCGCCGCCGGAGCGGGCAAGGCTGGTGCGCCAGCTGCGCGTGTTCTGGGACGTGCATCGCTTCAGGATCGCGCCGCAGGTCGCCGCCGTGCTCGACCGGCGTCATGCCGCCGGTACAGTCGACACCATTGCCGCCAGGCTTGTCGCGTCGAACGACGAGGACGGCAGCCTGGCTGTCAGCTTTCAACGGCGCGGGCAGACCCGGATCGAGACGATGCGCTTCGCTGCCGTCATCAACACCACCGGTCCGGCCCATGGGCAGGCGCTGCAGCTGAACCCGGCGCTAAGCTCGCTGGCGGAAGCCGGCTTGATCAGGACGGACCAATATGGGCTTGGCATCGAGACAGGTCTCGACAGCCGCGCGATCGGCCGGGACGGCGCGGCGGTCGCGACACTCCTGGTCGCCGGCCCGCTGGCACGAGGGACTTTCGGCGAGCTCATGGGTCTGCCGGAAGT
>NZ_RZRO01000071.1:0-33952 GCF_003997975.1 Mesorhizobium sp. M7A.F.Ca.US.005.03.1.1 | reverse complement strand
GCGTTCTTCAGGGGGGCGCTTGTCCTCGGCCTTGCCGGGCTCGGGCTGCATTTGGCCAGGCAGCGGCAGTGGTTTTGGCACCTCGACAATTCTAATCGGCCTCTCCGGCGCCTTTTCGATCGCGGCCGGTTTGAAGTCGGCAGCGTCATAGGAAATCTCAGGCGGCGGCACCTTCTTCGATGCACAAGCGGAAACGACCGCTGCCGACACCGATAGGATCAGCACGGCACGAATCGGTGACATTTTACCTTTCATTGGTGGACTCCGTCGGAGAAAGGGGGGTTGGGACGGCGCTGTCGAGCTCGCGTGACCAGTCAATGGCATTGATGAAGACGCCGAGCGGATTCTTGCGCAGCTGATCCGTATTGCTTGGCGAGCGAATCACGATCGTGAGGATCGCAGTCCAGCGCATCGTGCTGGCAAGGCTTCCGCGCTCAAACACCTGCTCGGTCCATTTGACCTGGAATGAACTTTCGGAGGCTCTGACCACGCTGGTGACCTGTACCGAAACACTGCGCGTTCCGATCTGACCGAAGGGGTCGTTCGCCTTGGCGTATTCGTTGAGGAAGAGCGCTGCGCGATCGCTAGCAAAGTCGTACGCTGCCAACCAGTTCTGCCGTACCAAAACCGGATCGGTGGAAACGGAACGGACATTCTGGATGAAGCGGCCGAGATGCCAGGCGATCTGAGCATCCGAGGGCTCATAATTCCGGATCGCCGGCGCGACGGCGCGCGTCTCGCCGAAGCCATCGACCTCGACGACATAAGGCACGACACGGCTTTGCATCGACTGCCATACGAGTCCGCCGGAAAGCCCGGTCGCCAAGGCCAGGCAGCCAAGGGCCATGATCCGCCAGTTCCTGGCCTGCAGTCGAGATGAGCCGATGCGCTCGTCCCACAGCTGGGCGGCTTTTTGATACGGCGTGACCGGTTCGGGTGTTTTGCCGTAACGGTGCACGGGTCGCTTGAAGAGCATCTAGTCATCCTTGTCGTTGAGAGAGGGGGTGGCGCTGCCTCCCGGCCGGTCTCCGTCTCGGACAGCTTGCATGGCAGCGTGGCGATTTGCACGGGCGGTCTGTTCAGAACGTAGGCGCCTTGCCCACGTCGGCGCCGAAACAGTGGCCGAACCGGCAGAGCGTTCGGTCATTGGCGCTGTCGGCGTGCCGCCGGTCGCGGTCCACGCGGCATCGCGCCCGGCATCGGCGTTGCGCCCAACACTTGCAGTGGCGGATCGCGCTATGCGTATAGCGGCGCCGCCAGCTGCACTGGTTACACCATGCATTCCAGCAGCCACACCGGAGAGGCCAGCGTCGGGCGAGGTTGCGCGCCCGATCTGCCATGACGTGGAAGCAGCCGATCCCATTGTTGTGCCGGCTCGGATGGCGGCGACACCGCCGCTGGTTGCCATACGCGCGCCAGCAAATGCTGTGCCTCCAGCAACGAGTGATACACCCGCTGCCGCCGCGGTCGTGCCGAGGGCGGCGCCCGCCCCAAGCTGCGGTGCGCCTGAGACAAGACCCGACGCGATCCCCGGCCCAAAAATGCCAAGGCCAAGCAATGCCAGTGCGCCCAGTACCTGGGACATGGCACCGGCAAGATCCGGCTCCTTGCCTTGCAATGCGGAAGCGAACTCCCCGAAGAGCGTGGAGCCGATACCGACAATGACGGCGAGCACCATCACCTTGATGCCTGACGAGATAACATGGCCGAGCACGCGTTCGGCCAGGAACGCTGAACGGTTCCAAAGTGCGAATGGAACCAAAACAAAACCTGCCAGCGTGGTGAGCTTGAACTCAAGGATGGTGATGAAAAGCTGGATGGAAAGGATGAAGAAGGCGATGATGACCAGGAACCAGGCCATCAGCAGCACGAAGATGGTCAGTGCGTTGCCGAAGATTTCCGGGAAGCCCAGGAGCTGACTGGCTTGGTCAAGCATTGGCCAAGCACCTTCGAAACCGGTCGCGGCAATGCGGCCCGGGCGCAAGAGATTGTCTGCCGACAGATTGCCGGCCGACGCCTTAATCCCGAGACCGGCAAAAGAACGATAAACGATATCGGCGAGGTTCTTGAAATTGTTCAGAATGAAGGCGAAGACGCCAACATAGAGCACCTTGCGGACAAGCCGGCCGAGAACGCTGGTTTCGTCGCCGAGCGCCCACGCCAGGCCGGCAAGTGTGATGTCAATGCCGATCAGAATGGTAGTGAGGAAGGCGAGGTCGCCCGATAGCAGACCGAACCCGCTGTCGATGTAGCGGATGAAGGTCTCCATGAAGCGATCGATGACGCCAAGGTCGTTCATGCCGCTGCCTTTCTCGTCGTGATGAACTCGTGATTAATTGCCGGGATAAGCCGAGCCGGTACCCAAGAATCGCTTCGTCATCTCGCGGGCGGCTTCGTCTGACTGGGCCTTGCGGGCGGCATCCTCGGCCTCAGCTCGAAACTGCGTTGCGAGCAGCGTCTGGATCTGCATCTGCTGTTTTGTCGAAAGCGCCATCAGCTGGTTGGTGGCCTGGCTTGCCTGAAGCGCACCGGCCGCCCCTTGGCTGCGGTTGACGAGATCGGCGAGCAGATCGCCGTCGGCGCGGACGTTCTCGACGATTTGCGACTGGACACCCATGGTCTGGCGGAACGCCTGCATGGCGGTTTGCCAACGCTCCCGCGCAGCACTCGCCACATCGCTGACTTTGATCGTGGCGTCGTAGCTTTCCGGATATTGGCTGCGCCACTGGTCTTGAAGCTTGCCCAGATCAAAGCTGAGGCCACTCGCCTGGTCCATCAAGCCGTCGATGCGATGGAGCGAACCGGTGAGTTGGCCAACGGAAGAGAAATCCAGACGCTGAAGATTGCGCGCCATGTTCTGCAGCATGGTCGCCTGATTCTGCAGCGACTGGATCTGGTTGTTGATCTGCTCCAATGCGCGCGCGGCCGTCAGCACGTTCTGCGCATAATTGGACGGATCGAACACGATAAGGGCGTAGGCGGGCTGCACATAGTCGGCCATAGGCTTGGCGATCAGGGAAACGGTGATCAGGCCGGAGAGAAGGCGTCGCCGCATCATGAGAATTGCTCCTTGTCTGGTTGAGGGAATTGCTTGAGAAGTTCGCCGGCCCAATCGAGGCCGCGCGCGATCAGGAACTGCGAGGCAAAGCTGCCTTGCCCGTCTTCGGACATGATCCTGTCGATCAGAGTCTGCGTGGCCGGATCGGAAGCACCGCAAAGCGCAAGAGCGATGGGGCCAAGCTCGAGCTCGAACAGACGGTTGCCGCGGCGCGATTGCAGATAATACTGACGCTTCGGCGTGGCGCGGGCGATCAATTCGATCTGCCGCTCGCTTAAACCGAAGCGCTCGTAGGCTGTGCGCGCCTGGGGTTCCACGGCACGATCATTGGGAAGGAAAATGCGCTGCGGGCAGCTTTCGATGATTGCCGGCGCTATGCCAGAGCCCGCGATATCAGCCAGCGACTGCGTAGCGAAGACAACCGACACGTTCTTCTTTCGCAGCACCTTCAGCCATTCGCGGATGCGGGCGGCGAACAGCGGATTGTCGAGATAGACCCACGCCTCGTCGAGCATGATCAGCGTGGGCCGTCCGTCGAACCGTTCCTCAAGTCGCTGGAACAGATAGGTAAGCACCGGCAGCAAAGCGCTTTGGCTGTGCATTAACTCCTCGGTCTCGAAACACTGCACATCCGACAAGGCCAGCCCATCATGATCGGCATCGAGCAGGCGGCCGAAGGGACCGTCGAGCGTGTAGGGCATCAATGCGGTCTTCAGCGCATTGGATTGAAGCAGGACCGAAAGACCGGTCAGTGTGCGTTCCTGCGCCGGCGCGGTGGCAAGGCTGGCCAGCGCTGACCAAATAGCCTCCTTCACCTCCGGCGTGACGGTGACGTTCTCGTGGGCAACAAGGCTGGCGATCCATTCGGCCGCCCAGCTTCGGCTAGCCTGGTCGTTGATGCTGCGCAGTGGCTGAAAGGCAAGGGAACCGTCCGCTCCTAGCGCGTGGTGTTCTCCACCCATGGCAAGTGTTGCAGCACGGGCCGAATTGCCTTTGTCGAAGACATAAACCTGGGCGCCGGCGTAGCGCCTGAACTGCAGAGCAATCAGAGCAAGCAGAACCGACTTGCCGGCGCCGGTCGGACCAACAACCAGCATGTGGCCGACATCTTCGACGTGGGTGGAAAGCCGAAACGGTGTCGACCCACTGGTCTCGGCAACGAAAAGCGGTGGCGCTTCGGTTTGGGTGACTTTCGCGAGATGCTCGTTTGTCGCAGGACCGGCCCAAACCGACGACAGCGGCATGAGATGGGCAAGGTTCAATGTATGAACGAGCGGTTGGCGAACGTTAGCGTAGACATGGCCAGGCAATGAGCCGAGCCAAGCCTCGACCGCATTGACGCCTTCTCGGATCGTGGTGAAGCCGAGCCCATTGATGATGCGCTCGACCGCGCGAAGCTTCTCTGCAGCGGCTTGGCGATCCTCGCCCCACACCGTCACGGTGGTGGTGAGATAGCCGAAACTCACATGATCACCGCCCAATGCCTGAAGGGCTTCGTCGGCATCGAGCGCCTTGTTGTCGGCATCGCTATCGACAAGCGGGACCGGCTCGTTGGTAATGACCTCGCGTAGGATTGCCACGATCGATTTGCGCTTGGCAAACCACTGCCGGCGCAATCGCGTCAGCGTCTTCGTGGCTTCCGTTTTCTCGAGCGGAATGAAGCGCGTCATCCAGCGATAGGCGAAATCCTGATGATTGAGGGTATCGAGGATTCCGGGCCGGGTGAGGTTCGGAAAGCCGAGGATGGTCAGTGTGCGAAGATGCTGCTCACCCAGCATCGGCTCCAGGCCACCGGTAAGCGGCGCATCGACCAGGATTGCATCCAGATATATCGGCGTTTCCGGGGCCATGATAGGATGGCGACGAGGCGAAATCGTGCCGTGGAGGTAGGTCAACGTCTGAGCATCATCGAGGACGCGTACTTCGGACATGAAACCCGAGAAGAGATCGAGCACGCGGTTGGTCTCGTCACGGAACCTCGCCAGATCCTGGCGCCAGTCTCTTTCTCCTCGGGAATAATGAGAGTCGACGAGCGTGCTTTCTGCGCGCGCCTGGGCGTCCGGCGGTGGCATAAACACCAAGGTCAGATGATAGCGGCTCTCGTAGTGCGCTACCTTCCCCTCGAAAGCAGCGCGGCGTTCTTCGTCGACCAGCCACGACGCGGCGTCAGGAAAATGCGAGTTCGGATAGCCCAGCGCTTCTGTGCGCTCGGCCTCAAAGAACAATGCCCAGCCAGAGCCAAGGCGTCTGAGAGCATTGTTCGCCCGGGCGCAAATGCCGACGAGTTCAGCCTCCGTCGCACTTTCGAGATCCGGGCCGCGGAACCGCAACGTCCGCTGAAAGCTGCCGTCCTTGTTGAGCACGATGCCGGGCGCCACCAAGGCAGCCCAGGGTAGATGGTCGGCAAGCCGGTCGGCTTTGCTTCGATATTCCGAAAGGTTCAGCATGCAAGCCACCCCTTCAGACGTAGGTGGCGCACAAGCACGCTGGCGAAGTCCGGATCGCGTCTTGCGGCAAACACCGCTAACGAGTGGCCTGCGATCCAAAGCACCAGACCAGCAATCCATTGCTGCAAGCCGAAGCCAATGGCCGCGGCCACTGTACCGTTGAGGATCGCCACCGCGCGCGGAGCCCCGCCGAGCAGGATCGGCTCGGTCAGCGCCCGGTGGACCGGTACTGCGAAGCCCTCGATATGCTGCTCCCCGGCGGCCATCAGACGAGCGCCCCACCACCGAAGGAGAAGAAGGAGAGGAAGAAGCTCGATGCCGCGAAGGCGATCGACAGACCGAAGACGATCTGAATCAGGCGCCGAAAACCACCGGCGGTGTCGCCGAAGGCAAGCGTCAGGCCGGTGGTGATAATGATGATCACCGCAACGATCTTGGCGACCGGTCCCTGCACGGACTCCAGGATCTGCTGCAGCGGCTGCTCCCACGGCATGCCGGAGCCGGCGGCATAAACCGGGGCCGTGATAAGAAACGCGAGCGCTGTGGACGAAAGAAAGCGAAGCTTCTTGCGCATGAGGAAGGCCTTTCAAAGCTGCTGGAGTTGCGAAAGCGTGAGCGGGGCAACGGCGTAATCGCCGCTGCCGTCGAGACCGGTGACCTCGGCGATTGCGTCGATGTGGCGCGACGAGCCGCGTCCCGCTATGAAGACGATCAGATCTATCGCCTCAGCGATGAGCCGGCGGGGAACGGTGACCACCGCTTCCTGGGCGAGTTGCTCAATGCGATAGAGAGCCGAGCGCGCGGAATTGGCGTGTACGGTAGCGATGCCGCCTGGGTGCCCGGTGTTCCATGCCTTCAGCATGTCGAGCGCTTCCGCGCCCCTCACCTCGCCCACGATGATGCGGTCCGGCCTGAGCCTCAGCGTCGAGCGCACGAGATCGGCAAGGGTGACCGAGCCCCGCCTTGTTCTCAGGGCAACGCAGTCCCTGGCCGCGCACTGCAGTTCGCGTGTGTCCTCGATCAGGATCACCCGATCGTCGCATTCGGCGACTTCAGCCAGCAGAGCGTTGGCGAGTGTTGTCTTCCCCGAGGAAGTGCCGCCGGCGATCAGCATGTTGCGCCGCTCGCGGACGGCCTTTTTCAGCGCATCGGCCTGCAGCGGCAGCATGATGCGTTCGGCAACATAGTCGGCCAGGGTGTAGACTTTCGCGGCGGGCTTGCGGATGGCAAAACATGGCGCCAACACCACAGGTGGCAGCAGGCCTTCGAAGCGTTCGCCAGACGGCAATTCGGCACTGACGATCGGGTTGTCGGCGTGCGCCTCGGCGCGCACGTGCGAAGCAACCAGGCGGATGATACGTTCTGCCTCGGACGGGTGCATGTGAACGTCGGTATCGACCCGACCTTCGCCTAACCGGTCGAGTCGCAGCGCGCCGTCGGGATTGACCATCACCTCGATGACGGACGGATCGGCCAGGGCTTCGGTGATTGCCGGACCCATGGCGGTGCGCAGCATGACACGCCGCCGGTGGTCGGCCTCGGGATGAGAGCTCATCCTTCCCCTCCCCCACCATTGTCTTTGCTAAGCGACTTTTTGCCGGAAGCGATCTGGCGGCCGACCTTCTCAACGAATTTCTCGAAACGCTCTTGGGCAATAGCCTGCGTTGCCCGATCCGGGACCGGCGTGTGGGCGTGAAGGGTGATCGAAAAGCGGATGAAGAGCGCCAGGCTCTCCAGGATCACCTCGGAATCGCGCCTGACGTGGGCAAGATCGCGGGAGAGCCGGTCAAGCCTTACGCCGTAGCGCCGATCGAACTCGCTCTCGCCACGCCGCTCGATGAACGCCTCGATCGCCTTCCCCACGATCGCTGATTTGGTCGTTGACGGATCGCGACTGAGGTTGTCCAGTTTCTCGCTGAGCTCCGGCTCAAGCAGAAACTGATGGCGAATGCGGTGCGGCTTCATGCGGATCGTTCCGACGGCCCGGCGTTGCGCCGGCGACGGGAGAAGCATCGGCCAGACGCTCAAAATTGCTTATGGCCGTTATCTACGCTGAGGTGCGCTCTGCAACTCAGCGGACTTCAGAAGCCGGGAATGACATCGTCGCCCCTGCCCTCGTTGATACCGTAGACGCGGGCCGCAGTGGAAATCCGATCCATGACACGCTTGTCCGCGAGCGCTTCGCTGTCATCGTCTGCGGGCTTGTACAGATCGGCCTGATCGGGCTCTTGAGAGACAACAACGTCTTCTTCGGGCAGGCTTGGATGGCGTTGCTGCTGAACGCCTCCCTCGTCTTCAACTGGCGCGTCGGCGCTTTCCTCGTCCGCAGCAAGTCGGCTATCGACGCTGCACACTTGTCCAGTCCAGCCGTCCGGGCGTGATGCAGGGCAGTCCGCATAGGGTCCGTCGTGCAGCACCGGCGCAGGCAGCACCCGATCTGTGAAATTCTGATCCTGATAATAGCGCAGCTTCTTGGCGCGGATCGGCGGCAACCCAGAAACCAGGACCAATTCGTCTGACGGCGGCAATTGCATCACCTCGCCTGGCGTCAGGAGCGGGCGCGCGGTTTCCTGGCGGCTCACCATGACATGTGAAAGCCAGGGCGCAAGCCGATGGCCCGCATAGTTGCGCATCGACCTAAGTTCGGTTGCGGTGCCGAGGGCATCCGAGATGCGCTTGGCCGTGCGTTCGTCATTGGAGGAAAAGGCAATTCGCACGTGGCAATTGTCGAGAATAGCATTGTTCTCGCCATAGGCCTTTGAAACCTGGTTCAAAGATTGTGCGATCAGATAGGAGCGAATGCCATAACCTGCCATGAAGGCGAGCGCCGTTTCGAAGAAGTCGAGGCGACCGAGCGCCGGAAACTCGTCCAGCATCATGAGCAGCTGATGCTTACGGCTCTTCTTCGGGTCCCCCTCCAGACGCTCCGTCAACCGCCTGCCGATCTGGTTCAAGATCAGTCGCACAAAAGGCTTGGTGCGCGAGATATCCGAAGGCGGCACGACCAGATAGAGCGACAGCGGTCGCTCTCCATCCACTAGGTCAGCGATGCGCCAGTCGCAGGACGAAGTGGCCGCCGCGACCGTTGGATCACGATAAAGCCCGAGAAAGGACATGGCGGTCGAGAGGACGCCTGAGCGCTCGTTTTCCGACTTGTTCAGGAGTTCGCGAGCCGCCGAGGCCACTACGGGATGGACCTGAGGGTTATGCCCCGTCCCGAGATGGTTTGTCGTCATCATCCGCCGTAGCGTTGCGGCAAACGAGCGTTGCGGGTCCGACAGGAAGGTGGCGACGCGGGCCAGCGTCTTGTCCTCTTCAGCGTAGAGCACGTGCAAAATGGCGCCAACTAGGAGTGAATGGCTGGTCTTCTCCCAGTGGTTCCGTCGCTCCAGCGCGCCCTCGGGATCGACGAGGATGTCGGCGATGTTTTGAACGTCCCGGATCTCATCTGGGCCTTTGCGCACCTCCAGCAGCGGGTTGTAGCGTGCCGATCTCGGGTCGGTCGGATTGAACAGAAGGCAGTACGAGAATTTCGACCGCCAGCCGGAGGTCAACTGCCAATTTTCGCCTTTTATATCATGAATGATGGCAGACCCGGTCCAGGAAAGTAGCGTTGGAACAACCAGCCCCACGCCCTTGCCCGAACGCGTCGGCGCAAATGCCATGACGTGCTCCGGGCCGTCATGGCGCAGATAGCGATCGTTCAGCCTACCGAGGAAAACGCCCGCCGGCCGTAACAACCCTGCCGTCTCGACCTCATGAGTCGTGGCCCACCGTGAAGACCCATAGGTCGTAACCGACCCGCGCTGTCGCGCGCGCAAAAGCGAGCCAGCGATTGCGGCGGCACAACCCAGGAATCCGCTGGCGCCTGCAAGCGTACCGGCTTTGTCGAAGACCTCCGGCGCATAAGCATCGAAGTGGAACCACCATTCAAACAGCTTCCACGGCTTGTAGATTGGCCAGCCGGCGAAGAGAAACCATGGTGCGCCGAGAGGCGTCTGGTAGGTCAGCATTTGAGCGCACCATTGGGTTGCCGTCCATACGCCGATAATGACAATTGCGCACACAACGGCGATCTGCCCGATCAGTAGCTTCGTAGGTGTCATCGGCTTGGCCCGCTGAACAACGCGACCTAGCATCGCGCGGCGCAGCCGGGACAGGAATGTTCCTCACATACGATTTGGGAGCAATGAACGACTTCCTACGTATGCAGGTCGGTCAGCACGCGTGTTGCGCCTTCACGCGACACCATCCGCCACTCCATCCTTTCCATTCACCCTGAGGCCCGGCGCCGCCGACAGTTGCGTGACCGCTCCTCCGCAAAGTTATCTTCTGCGTTCAGGGAGCCACGGCGCCTGGGCTGGCTGATGAACACCGTCCGCTCGCGCATGTGGGGTCGAATTGATTTGTGCCCAAGTGGAGGCAGGCTCGTCTTCCAACAGTTGCCGCAGTTCCCCTGGCTCGAACGCCATCATCGGTGGGGAAGCGGGTTCATCCTCCAACAGTTGCCGCAGTTCCCCTGGCTCGAACGCCATCATCGGTGGGGAAGCGGGTTCATCCTCCAACAGCTGCCGCAGTTCCCCTGGCTCGAACGCCATCATTGGTGGGGAGGCAGGCTCGTCCTCCAACAGTTGCCGCAGTTCCCCTGGCTCGAACGCCATCATTGGTGGGGAGGCAGGTTCGTCCTCCAACAGTTGCCGCAGTTCCCCTGGCTCGAACGCCATCATTGGTGGGGAGGCAGGCTCGTCTTCCAACAGTTGCCGCAGTTCCCCTGGCTCGAATGCCATCATCGGTGGGGAGGCGGGTTCATCCTCCAGCAGCTGCCGCGGCTCTTCCTCGTGCGGCAAGCGCCTCCTTAGCCGGTCTTGCAGCGCCTGCCGATCGGCAACGAGGTTGTCGAGGGGCAGCGGCTCGTGGTCTGGCCGCTGCCCTTTCACCAATCGTTCAACCAGCGCCCACGTGCCCTCCAGGACAAATACGCCGCAATCATAATGGTTCGTCTGTCTGGCCATGGGGGCTGGCGCCAAGGTGGCATTCAGCAGTCCTGCGAGCTGTTTTGCAGGCACGTCGTTATATCCCTCTCGCTGGAGGGAGTCGTAGTGATAGGCGAACCGCCTTTCCGGGTCGCGGCGATCAACGAGCAGCAGCGACCAATGGGTGCCGGGGCTAGTAGCCGTGCCATTATTCACTGGCAAGAACAGGAAGTCGGCTGTGGCGTTGTTTTGATTATAGATGGACTGCAATATGCCTCGAGCGTCTTGCGGCGACGTGTGTCGCAGTAGATGGGATACGGAAGGATCCACCAGCCGAGTCCGGGCAGCGAGCGCCGGATTGATCCCCTGCAGTTGCCCCTCCAGCAAATTGTAATCTCTCTGGATATGGGCGTCGCTCAGCCATTCGGCGGCGCCGAGCACCCGCCCCGTTGCAACGTTGGACGGGGCTGTCGGATCGAGCGCCCCGATCTGAGCCCCAGAGGAACTGGTAGTCAGTGTGGTCACATCAACCAGTGGAAGGCCGCGGTAGGTGCCTGGCAGCCTAGCGGTTGCTGGCGAGGCGGGTTGGGGAGCTCTTGCCGGTGCCGCTGGCCCAGCTTCAGCAGCGGCCCCAACGCGCCTGGTGACTGCGTCTGCCGGATGAGCAGAAAGGACAGTTTCGCGCCCGAGCACAATGCGCGGCAGGATATCCCGGAGGTGAGCCAATGCAGAACTGATACTTAGCCTATTACCATAGGAGACAGCCTTGAAGCTCTCAACATCTTTATCCAGCGATTTGTCGTGAATCCGAGCCGCAATCCCAAGCTTGTTATTTTGACGCAGGTACTGACTAAAATGTCTAAGAAAATTTGTATAGCCGCCCACGGTATCTGGATTCCGTCCGGTCGCAGGCGCTGCCAGGTACTCCTTGGTCGAAGCGGCTCTGTAATTTCTAATGAGCTCGGCATCGTCAGGATAGGGGATCACGACAGGGCGAGCCATAATCGGGGCTCCGCCTGTCGACTTCTTGAGGTAACGCAGTGCGCCAGCCACGGTGGAGGAACCACCCGTACTCTCGTACTCCTTGAGATCCTGATCCAGCGACGAATGGTAAAGCCGAGCAGCAAACCCTGGCTTGTTGTTTTGAAGGAGCCACCGACTAAAGCCGAAAAGAGAATTTACATTGTAAGTGACCGTGTTCGCTTTGGCCTTACCCGCGTGGAATGCTGCCCTCAGCCCTTCGATAGCGGTCGCATCGTTGGAATAGACAGGACGCTTGTCGGCACCGTCGGGGACTACAATTGGACGATCCGGCTGCACTGTCGAGGGCATCGACCCACCACCTCCGGGATGCGGTGCTGGGGTGGATTCGTGCTCATCCCTCTGCCTGACGAGCTGCGCCTCACATTCCGGTGTAGCCACCTCATGAGGATCCTGCATCGGTTCGATCCCCTCCATCTCCTGCTGCAACCAAGCCAAAGCTTGGCGAGCGGCCTGCGCGGCTTCATCAACCGCGGAGGATGTCTCCACACCTCTGGCGGACGCCGGCAGAGCCTGCTCCGCCCGCCGTCGAAAGAGCTCTGGCGAGGCGGATTTCTCCGCCCACAATCTGGGCTGCGTAGCGAGTCCCCGTCCAGATTTATGTGGCACCGCCTCGCTTGGCAGCGGGCTGCTCCTGTCCCGTGCAGCTACCAGCTCCTCCGGGGCGCCCTGGTCGCCGTGGCGCCAGTTCAAGTGAGGGACGGCCTCTCCAAAGTCGGGCGCTTGGTGTTGGTGCGCGGTTGGGGCGAGAGACAATGGTAGATCGGTGCCCTCCTTATAACCTACCGGCAGGAGCTCCTCTGGCCAATCGAATCCCTGCTGTGGTGCGGTATGCTGAGCAGCGTCGCCACGGGGACGAGCCTCCATGCTGACCGCGTTTTCCAGATGATTCCCGAGTATAACGCGCGGCGGGTTCTTGCGGAGATAAACCAGCGCAGATTCGATCGGAGCTCCACCATTAGAGGAGGCGGCCTTGTAGCTCTCAACATCTTTATCCAGCGATTTATCGTAAATGCGACCCGCAATTCCGAGCTTGTCATTTTGACGTAGGTAATGACTGAAATGGTTAAGAGCAGTTGCGTAGCCGCTCGCGGATCTGAAATGTCTGGTGAGCGCGGCGTCGTCAGGATGGGGGTTCAGGACAGCGCGACCCACAATCGGGCCGGCTCCGCCCATCGACTTCATCAATTGACGCAGTGCGCCAGCCACGGTGGAGGAACCACCCCTACTCTCGTACTCCTCGAGATCCTGGCTCAGCGACGGATGGTAAAGCCGAGCAGCAAGCCCTGGCTTGTTGTTTTGAAAGAGCCAACGACTAAAGCCGAAAAGAGAATTTGTGCTGCGAGTGACCGTGTCCGGCCTGGCTTTACCCGCAAGGAGTGCTGACTTCAGCCCTTCGATGGCGGTGGCATCGTTGGAATAAACAGGACGCTTGTCGGCACCGTCGGGGACCACAATTGGACGATCCGGCTGCACTGTCGAGGGCATCGACCCGTCGAGATGCGGTGCTGGGGTGTATTCGTGCTCGTCCCCCTGCATCACAAGTTGCGCCTCCCGTTCCGATGTACCCACCTGATCGGTGGGGAGTTGCATCATCACGCGAGCGCCTGAGTTGCCAACCTCACCTGGTTGCCGCTCAGTGACAGCATGCTGCAGATTGCTTTGGATCCTCTGCCTCTTCGTTGGTCTCAACTCACCTTTACCATGCGAGCCATTGACGAGGACCTCCTCGCCTAGCGCACCCATCAACTCGTCCGCCGCCTGCAGTTCGCCCAAGTGCTGCTCAAAACCGGCTTGGCCGGCCTGTCCGCTTGCTCGTGCGGTACGGCGTGCTGCACCTGCAGCCAAGCTGCCACGATGAATGTCTAGTTTGTACGGGTGCACGCTATCCTCACTTCCACAGATCACATGAGCAACCTACTCAGGCAAGCTTTCGAGAGGCTGACGAGGTCCGCCGCCGCGGAAGGCGAAGGCTGGTTTTCTGCTCAGCGGTTGACGGCCTCGCGTGTTGCGGCCGCGCCGGGTATCACGCCAATCAATCTGAATAGTCGATGCGTCAAACGAACCAGGATGGGATTTTCGTAGCGGGGCTGCTCTACTCACTCTTGTCCTGAGGGCAGAATTCAACCATATCGCCGAGCAACTGGATGCCGATTGGATACCCGATCCGGAAAGCTTCAGCTCATATGTGACGCGAGGATGAGAATCGTGGCAGCTCCAGACCGACGGGCTGCCACCCACAGCGGCGATGACCGACGAGGGTCTTCTATTGCCAAGGCAATCGTCCGTTCGGGGACCTATGTGTTCCAATGCTCGTCGAGCGGATCGGTGGGCCGCACCGCCGTAGCGTTACGGCGAGCGGAAGCGGCGTTGGGTGCGGCTTTTCCCCTGAACGCTTCACACCAGGCTGATAGGGGATCTTGCAATCGCACACACGCGGTCTGCAGGCGTGCCTATCAAGCAGTTTGCTCAGACCAACGTCGCGGCGAGCCGATCCTCAATACGCAGCGCAAGTCCTAGACTCCACGATCGTCCTTCGGTGCAGATTTGCTCGCGCCTCGCCCTGATTACAGCTGATAAGGCGAGCTAACAATTGCAAGAGCCACAAGCTATTCCAGCTCGATCGGTTTGGTGTTCCAGTCGGGCGGGGTCTGACCGAGAATGTTGCGAACGAAGAAGTCTAGGAGTTTGCGCTCGGTGTAGGTGCCTAGAGTATGGTGATTGGCACCAGGAACGTAGACCATGTCAAAATCTTTTCCTGCCTTGATGAGTCGATCGGCAAGCTGGAACGAGCAAAACGGATCGACATTATCATCCATTTCGCCGACCGCGATCATCAGCTTGCCCTGCAGCCTGTGAGCATTGTCAACGGCGGAGGATTGCGAATATTCAATGCCGACCGGCCACCCCATCCAAAGTTCGTTCCACCAGGTCTTGTCTATCCTGTTGTCGAAGCAGCCGTTTTTGGCGACGGCGACCTTGTAGAAATCGGGGTGAAAGAGCAGCGCGCTGACTGCACTCTGGCCGCCGGCGGATGCGCCAAAAATGCCGACGTTGGATATGTCGTACCATGGATATTGCGCGGCCGCCGCCTTGTGCCACAGAATGCGATCGGGAAATCCTGCGTCCTTCAGATTCTTCCAAGCAACATCATGGAAGGCGCGGGAGCGGTTGTTGGTGCCCATGCCGTCGATCTGAGCAACGACGAAGCCCAGCTGCGTGAGCGGCTCTGTCCACCGCGAGAAGGATTTTGGGACGAAGGAGCCGTGGGGTCCAGCATAGATATTCTCCACAACCGGGTATTTCTTCGTCGGGTCGAAGTTGGCTGGCAGGTGGAGCACGCCCCAGATGTCAGTTTTGCCGTCGCGCCCCTTGGAATGGAAACTGAGCGGCGGCTGCCAGCCTGCGGCGACGAGCTCAGAAATGTCGGCCGTCTCGATCTGCTGGAGCTTGGCATTGTCGCTGGCGCGGTAGAGTGCCATGCGCGGGGGCAGATCGATGCGTGACCAGAGATCGACATAATAGCGCCTGTCAGGCGAGAACTCGATATGGTGGTTGGCCGGTTCGGGCGTCAGTGCAGTCAGTCCCTTGCCGTCAAAGCCGATGCGGTAAGCATGGACCCAATAGGGGTCCTCCTGCGAGTTCATCCCGCTCGCCTCGAACCAGATCTGACGCTTGACCGGATCGACATGGTTGACCCTCCGGACGACCCACTCACCTCGCGTGATCTGGTTTTCGAGCGCGCCTGTCCGGCCGTTGAAAAGATACAAATGCTCATACCCGTCGCGCTCTGATGCCCAGATGATCTCCTTCCCGTCATCGACATCGTAACGGAAGATTTTTCCGGCATCCTCCTGGCCATGCCCCAGCGGCAAATAATCAACGAATGTCTCGCTGGTCTCATCGATCAGGGAGCGCCCGCGGCCCGAGGCGGCGTCTACCTCGACCAGGCGATAAAGCTGATGCCCGCGCTGGTTATATTCGAAAGTGAAGCCGCGGCTGTCCGCCCACCACCGGAGAGGGGAAAGTTCGAAGACGTTCGAGAAGAGGGCACCGTCAATCACGATCTGGCGCCGGCCGGCAATGTCGAACAGGACTGGCTGGGGCAGCGGAAGGACATCGCCCGGCCTGGGATAGAATTTTGTTGAATATTCCCGCTCCAACTGGTCCGTCGAAGAATTGAGGTAGCGGACCTCTCGCCTATAGCCGGGGCGAACAAGGTAAGCGGCGAGGTGGCGCGAGTCCGGCGACCAGCTCAGCGTCGAAAAGACGTAGCAATTGCCTTCGGCTCCGTCCCGGCTCAGAGGAACATCCTGCAATCCGTCCTCGCTGCGCAGGAAAACGTTGCAGTTCTTGATATAGGCGATCCATTTGCCGTCGGGCGACGCGTTGCTCTTGTCGGGGTTGTTCTCCGCTGGCGGCGTGTAGCGGTGGCTGAGCTCCCTACGGTCCCCTTTCCTTGCATCGAATGTGGTGCTGGTACAGTCATAGCTTGCAAGGTCGCAGCTCCACCGGGTGTCTTCAATCTGGAAGTCGAGCCTGCGACCATCCTCACTCAGTTCGAAACGGTCGAACGGAAGATTGCCGGCTTGATAGCTCTCATGGCTCACCTTGTTTAGCGCTGCCGCCAGACGCGCCTGATCGAAAGCGGGCCGCTTGAAACCCGTGGCAGCATCGACCTGCATGAACTGCTGCTCGCCGTGGCTAGTCCGGCGGTAGACGAAGGCTTCACCCCCGGTCAGCCAGAAAGGCATTTTGGGGACATTGACAGTGAGCCCGCCATATCGATCGTTGATCGTAAGTGCGCGCTTGAAATCGGCCGGCGCTAGCGTCGGGTGTAAACTTTTCGAACCCTTGGCCAGCGTCTGAGTTGCCGATCGCCATGCGGCGCGCGTCAAAGCGCCGATCCTGGACATACCTGTTCACTTCTTTCGGTTTTCGGAATGCTAATTTTGAAGTTGGGTTCTCGTCGCCGGTCTGCAGCAGCGCCGAAGCGTCGCCTTGGAGGAGAGCCAGCACGCGGGTGCAGCCAGGCACGCGCAACAGGGGCGCTCCTTGGACATCCAGGCACTGGTTCGGGTGCCGATTGAAGAGTTGGCGTCCGCCGCCGAAACAACCAGGAAAGAGCGTCCATGCAGCCCTGACGCGACTATTTCCCCGCGAGTATGGCCGCTTGCTTTTCTGCATCATCTGAAAGGTCCTGCTCTAGTCGGGCCGGATGTCACCCCGGCAGAAATCATTGTGCTATTTCGACAATCTCCGAGCGATTGCCGCCGGCCCATGACGAGGTTTACCGATAGGGCGCAATATGCGTGCCAAAGGAAAAGCGGTTTAAATACACGGCAATCCGCCTATGTCGCATCCCCAACATCGTCGCACACCGGACAATGCCGGACGAAATTGTCCCGGGGCGTCAAATTGGTTTGATGGTGACCCAAGGAGTTCTGGCTTTATCTGAGGCGTTCGGCCTTTTTCGAAAGCCGGACTCTTCGCGCGTTTCCGACGGCCCGAAGCGCCTGATCAAAGCTGACGGCATTCCCGGGTCTTGGCCTTGCCACAGCAGCACCTGCTGCATCAATTCCGACGGACGCTGTAGAACACCTGCAACACACGGCCCGCAGCAATTTCTCCGGCGCAACGCTGGGGCGACCGCCTTTGGCACTGCAGGCGTACATGCCGGAAAGGATGCCGTCTAGCCGCACCAGCGCTCCATTGATCATCAGCCGGTGCGGGCACCAGGATGACCGGCTGGAACGAAATCTTCCAACCGCTTCATCGTGAACAGCTGCTCCATGAACACATCGCTCCCGTCAATCGAGCCGTCTCGCCAGGGGGATCAATAGTCTGTCTTTGGCGTAGGTATTTCAGCAGCCTGCTGTTAGCGTGCGGACGACGCCGACATCAACCGGCGGACAAATGCGACGAGGGCAACAAGCGCGCCTGACGCAACGCCGCCAGATCAGCCGAGCCCGTGCAGAAGCAGGCGACGGCCAACTGGCGGATGACGATCTCGAAATGCGCGACAACGGCCCCGGTGGACACTGTCGCCGCGCCCAGCACGCTGGCCGCCTGCCCGGCGATGTCCGCGCCCAGGCGGATGGCCTTGGCCACGTCGACGCCATCGCGGATCCCGCCCGACGCGATCAGCTTCACCGTTGGCAGCGCCCGACGCACCGCCTGCACGCTGGTCAGGGTGGAATCCCCCAATCGGCGAATGACATCGCCACTGCACGGTCGGCGGCATTGCGGGCGCGCTCGCCCTCCACTGCGGCCCAACTGGTGCCGCCGGCGCCGGCGACATCGATTACCGCCACGCCCGCCTCGACGAGCGCACAGGCACCGAGGCGGACAGGCCCGCCCCCACTTCCTTGGCCACCATCGGCACGCCCACGATGCGCGCGGCGCCAGCGATCAGCGCCAGGACGCCGCGCCAGTTCGCGGTCGCCCTCCGGCTGTACCGCTTCCTGCAGCGGATTGAGATGGACGATGAGCCCATCGGCCTCCAGCGCGTCCACCGCGCGACGCGCCAGGTCCAGGCCGTCGGCCTCCCGCAGTTGCGCGGCGCCGATATTGGCCAGCAAGGGAATGTCTGGCGCCAGGCGGCGCAGCGCGCGCGTTAGCCCCTGGGAGTTGCGGGATTGCAGGCTCACACGCTGCGAACCGCACATGGCGATCCCCAAGGCTTGCGCTGCCTCGCTCAAATGCCGGTTGATGGCCTCGGCCCGTGGCATGCCGCCGGCCATAGAGCTGATCAGCAGCGGCGCGCGCATAGCCTTGCCCAGCAGCGAGGCGCGCAGGTCGATCTGCGTCAGGTCCAACTCGGGCAGTGCGCAGTGTTCGAGATGGATGTACTCCCAGCCAGCGGCCACCGTGGCCGGCGCCGTTCGCCGATCCAGCACGATGTCCAGATGTTCGTCCTTCCCCGGCTCAGGGCGGTGTCGCTCATGCTCGCTCCATCCGTAGCAGCGGGCGACGGCGTTGCGTCGGATCGAACCGACGGCAGCGCGCCCAAGCCGCCGCCTCCGGCGCGTCCAGGCCGACGCACGCTGGCCTCCCCCTGCAGCGTCGCTGCGATAGCGGCTGGTCGAAGTCTGGTAGTACTGCGCGCGGATCGCCGCCATCGCCTCGATCAACGGTCCCCACGGCGCGGGAAAGCATTCTTCCGCCATCACCCGGTGCAGCATGCGCGTATGGCCGGCCAACTCGTCGTTGAGGAACTCAACCACAGGCATAGCCGGATAGCGCTGCAGAAGCAGGATCGCCGCGTTATCGCCGGCCGACCTGTCCTTGTCGCGTCCATGCAGATCGTTCTGCAGGCGCCCTATCACTGAGATGAGCCGCAGGACCTGGCGAAACGCTGGACGCGCGCGCAAGGTCGCCATGTCCAGCCCCCACAGCAGCGACAGGCAACAGAACACGGTCCCGTAAGCGATCGAATCGATGCCGTTGTGCAGGTACTCGGCGTAAGACCAGCGTCGCGCCCCTGCCGCCTGCGCGTGTCCGGCGCGCAGCGCCGCGCAGTAGCACCGGGTATAGTCGAGAAGCCGAGCATAGTCGTGACGATCGTAAGCGAGCGCAGCCAGCGAAGCGCGCAGCTGAGCGCAGCCCTCGAATCCGGAGAGCACGCACGGTACGCCGTGCCCCAGCGCCTGCTCCAGGGCGGCGAGCTGCTCCGGCGCGATCAGGCCAACGTCGTTGCAATCGTCTAGCCAGAACAGCAGCGCCAGTTCGCGATAGAACGCCACGATCAGCGTTTCGTCCTGCGGATCGCGGCCGGTGCGGGCGCTGGTGTCGCGCAGGCTCGGGTGAATGCGTTGCAGGATATACTGGCCGCCCCTTACCGCTTCCTCAGCATGCTCATCCGCGAAACCGGTCAGGGCACGCCCCCACTCAAGCACCTGCTGCAGCGCGCGTTCGGTCTGGATCATGGCGCCGCCCCTGCTCCCTCGGCTACGACGCGCCGCCCACAACGAAGCGCCAGCCACAACCCGGCGAGACCGCATCTCCGCGCCATAACGGCGATCGCGAAGTTATCGATCCGATTGCCAGTTGCTGATGCAAGCTCTTGTGAACGGCCGTTAGGACCGGCCCGCAGCCTCGCCGGCAGTATCGAGCAATCCGCTTGCGCCGGCTCGCCATAGCAGGCGAGGACGGCAAGGTCGCCGGCGGCAAACGCACGCGAGCACATTGCAAGCGACATCCGCGAACGCGGCGCCGACTGGTCAGCCTCCGCCTCGGTGCCCGCATATGTCCGCGAGTCGAGCAGCGCCTTCGCCACGAAATGAGCAGAACGCCTTACGAGCATCGACCGCCGGCTGCTGCGCATGCGCGATGATGAGGCATGGTCTCGCAGCGGACCCGTTCCGACAGATGCTGCACCAGGGACGAGGCGACCTTATCCAACAAGGCACCACTTGCGCTGTTTGTGGAGACGAGCGTCGGCTGCATCCATGCGGCTGCTTGAGTGGTGAAGACTCTGAACGACGGTTCCTACGGCGCTGCCGGCGCAATCGGCTGCTTGGGGGACGCGTGACGCAGTCAAAGCTCCCCTTGCCAAGCACGGAGCAGGCGAGTGAGAGAGCAGATGAATAGGCGTGTCGCCAATATTTTTGCATTGCTCTAATCGATTATAGTTGTGAGGAGCAATTTGAGACCATTTACTTGCGGCTCAAGTCACCCATAAAAGAAGGCAAGCACCGATTCGGTAGCTTATCCCCTGTCTTTCGCGTACTCGCGGCCGTGGCGCCGGGTGAACGATTGAAGACCGCCGGTCTCACTCGCAGGTGGGCGCCAGGGCGTGGGGCGGTTGGCAAGCCACAGGAGTAGGACAATGTCGAAGGATTCGGGTAAGGGCGATAATCACGGCGGCGGACCGGGCAAGATCGAGATCACGGTGGTGGTGAACGGCCAGCCCACGCAGGTCGAAGCCAATCCCAACCAGCCGCTTCACGTCATTCGTACCAAAGCCCTTGAGAACACGCAGAATGTCGCCCAACCAGCCGAGAATTGGGAATTCAAGGATGAGGCCGGCAACTTGCTCGATGTCGACAAGAAGCTTGGCGACTTCGGTTTCCCGAATACTGTGACCCTGTTCCTCAGCCTGAAGGCGGGCGTCGCAGGTGCCTAAACACCAAAGTGTGGATCCGGAGGTCTCCCGAGCGAAGTTTGATCGGGAGATCGGCCGGTTCCGGCCATATGCTGATGTCTATCGGGCTCAGGGCTGCTTCTTGATCGAGGCGACCTTTCCGCGCGCTTTCTTCATTTTCGCCAGCCCCAAGTTAAAGCCACGGGTGGTCAGCGCAGCGAGCGAGGTCGACTTCACCGACTACGACTTAAGACCACCGTCCGTGGTCTTCGTCGATCCGTTTACGCGTCATCCGATTGCCCGGAAAGATCTATACCTGAAAATGCTTAGACGTCCGCCGCTGCCCGGAACGCCGCCGGAGATGATAGGAGCTCTCATCCAGCAGAACGCCGTGCCGCTGACGGACTTCATCCAGGCCAACAGTCCCGAGGACGAACCATTCCTGTGCATGGCGGGCGTCCGGGAATACCACGACAATCCAGCCCATTCAGGTGATCCATGGCTGCTTCATCGGGGTTCTGGCGAAGGCTGTTTGGCCTTCATCCTGGACAAGATCATCAAGTACGGAATCGTTCCTATAGAGCAGTTGCAGATTCAACTCCAACCGACAATCGTAGGAATGGTGGTATCCCCTCAGGCGATACAAGAATGACTGGTTTGAGAGATGTAACGATCGTGACTCTCCCGCGCGGCTGCATCTCGACCACGCATGGGCATCTGCGCTCAGTTGGTCGCGAGGGCAATGAGGGGATGGCGCTCTGGGTCGGCGTTCAGCAAGAGCGGCACTTTGCCGTAACAGAGACGGTTATCCCGGCGCAGCGTCACATTCGGACAAACGATGGCGTTTGCGTGATCGTTGCGGCCGAAGAACTGCACCGGCTCAATGTCTGGCTCTACAAAAGCGGCCTGAAACTCTTGGCCCAGATTCACAGCCATCCGGGCCGCGCCTACCATTCGACGACGGACGACGCTTATGCGGTTGCTACCACGGTTGGGTGTCTGTCGCTGGTAGTGCCGAATTTCGCCCGCGAGCCTTTCGATTTTGCTCGGGTCGCCGCCTATCGGCTTGACGAAAAGGCCAAATGGAATGCGCTCCCTCCCGCGGCACTGTCGCGAATGATCATGATATCGAGTTGAACAATGGCATTCGCTAACTTCATCGATCGCGCCGCCACGGCGGCATCTCAGGTCCTGGCCGATTTTCATCTGGGAGACTTCAAAGCAGCTCTTGAAAAGCAGGTCGTGGCAGTCGCCTTCGACCATCAGGCCGCTTCCTGCGCCGAAGGCCAGGCGACACTAGATCTTGCGGTGAGATTGCTCGCTAGGCTCTACCCGGTTCTGGCGATACTCCCGCTGGACAGCGCGGCGAGCTCTCAAGCCCAAGCGCTGGAGCGCTTGGCAAAGTCGATCAATCCAAAAGTCGGCATCCGGCGTTCCGGCAAGTCTGCCACCGTCTGCGTCGTTGCAGGGGTAACGCGCCCATCACTCCGGTGCCCGATCTTTTTCGTGGGATCGGACGGTTGGGCGGCAAAGCTGTCGCGTACGGACCCGGTGGGCTCTGGCCCAAGTCTGCTGCCTTATGGAGCTGGCGCCGCCAGTTGCTTCGGCGCCGCCAACGTCTTTCGAACTATCTTCGCTGCCCAGTTGACCGGCGCCGAGTTGGACGAAACCATCGACCTCTCGCTATGCAGCTACGACAAGACCAAAGCCGGAGAGCCTGGCCCGATCGACTTCCCAGTCGACCTTGGCGAAACCCACCTCGTTGGGCTCGGTGCGATAGGCCATGGCTCGCTTTGGGCGCTAGCGAGACAACCCGATCTCAAAGGTCGTCTGCATGTAATCGATCACGAAGCGATCGAACTCTCAAACCTGCAGCGCTACGCATTGGCTGGCCAGGCGGAGATTGGTATGTCCAAAGCGGTTCTTGCAGCCACCGCCCTTAGATCGACTGCCCTTGAGGTCGAGGCGCACCCTCTGACGTGGGCAGAATATGTTGCGCGCCGGGGCAATTGGGTCTTCGACCAAGTGGGTGTGGCGCTTGACACCGCCGCCGACCGTCTGGCTGTCCAAGGTGCACTGCCGCGATGGATCGCAAACGCTTGGACGCAGGAGCACGATCTCGGTATCTCCCGGCATGGTTTCGATGACGGCCAGGCTTGCCTTTGTTGCATGTACCTGCCATCCGGAAAATCCAAGGACGAGCACCAGCTGATTGCCGAGGAACTCGGAATACCGGAAGCACACGAGCAGGTGAAAACGCTCCTGCAGACCAATGCCGGAGTTCCCAACGACTTTGTAGTTCGCGTGGCTACAGCGATGGCTGTGCCGTTTGAACCGCTAGCCCCGTTTGTCGGCCAGCCCCTGCGCTCCTTTTATCAGCAGGCTATCTGCGGCGGTCTGGTGTTCCAGCTTAGCGAAGGAAGTCGCCGCGTTCGAACTGTGGTTCCGATGGCCTTTCAGTCGGTGCTTGCCGGGATTATGCTTGCCGCGGATTTGGTCAAACATAGTGCGGGGTTTCCCATGAGCCCGACGACGAGCACTCGGGTGAATCTTCTGCGCCCCCTTGGCTCTCACTTGCACGATCCGAAGGCCAAGGACTCCAGCGGCCGCTGCATCTGTAGCGACGACGATTTCATTGCCGCTTACAGGCGCAAATACGGCGAGCGCGTTGATCAGGTAAGCGATGTCTCGGCCGCCTAAACAGACGCGCACCTCTCCGTAGACGCAGGGGGCGCGGCTTGTGGGCGTGACCATGGGCGCCATTATCACACGCTTGGCCCGCTCCTTTGCCGGCCTATCGTCCTCCGCGCATGATCCCTGTTGCCGACGTGATGATCCAGCACCAGCCGCCATGGCACCAGAGGCTGGTCAAACCTCCGTTGTTGGCCGATTTGGACAGTGCTGCATCAGGTCTCGACCGACGTCTCGACAGTCAGGGCTGCTTCGACGGGTGTGAAGATGTCAACATCGACCCCAGGCGCCCGCATCGTCACAATCAGGGCGTACCGAGCCAGAGCGTCGACGCGTTCCAGGTAAGGCTTCTCCTTCCACCAGCCCCCGACCGGGAACACGCCGATCGCATCACGCTCGGCGAGATCGGCGGCGCTGCCCGACCAGAAATCGGCGTGCAACGAGCCGCGATCGCGGAAGGTGCCGAGCAGCCACTCTTCTCCGCCTCCAGCAGGCGCCCCTTCCTCCTCGTCCCGAGCGGCCTGATTGATGCGGGCTCGGAATTCGTCGACTGTCTCGGTCGCTGACTTTACTCTGAACCGAAGACCATGGGACGCGTAACGATGCCGGCGGGTCCATCCGCGTTCACCGGGGTTGGGTTCGATGAAATAGGACAGCGTGACGCGGAGCTCGACCTGGGCAGCGCCGAGCGCCGCGAGCTGCTCCTTCGGCCAAGGCAGGCGATGCAGCTTCATGTCACGCGTTTTGGCAGCCGCGCCGCCCTCGCGCTGGAAAGGCTGAAGCTCATCTTCAACGATAAGCGTGAGGTCGTTCACCGTTGACAGAAGCGCGCGCCCAAGATCTGGCACGCCGTAACCATAGCGCCGCACGAGCGCCTGGATCTCGCCCTTCGCTCCGTTGCACGCATCGATGCGTGCGCGCATCGCCGGAGTCCATTCGGCCGAGTGGACGATCAGGGCGCGAACCGTTTCAGGCCACAGCTCGGGGCGCGCTGATAGAATTAGTCCCGCCATCCGTGCGGCATGGGCCGTTGCCGCGCTCGTATCTCCGAGGGTGGTGAAGTGGCGCAGTTCGGGTCGATAGAAAGTGGTCAATATCTGCAGATCGTCGATCGGCTCGCCAGGCAACACACCGTCATGGGCGAGATTGCCGCCTTCGAAGACGACCTCGGGCTTCACCGGCCACTGCCTGTCCCAAACGACCGAAGTGCGACTGCGCGGCGAGAGCTCGCCGACCGGCGCGATCGGAGCGTAGCCCGCAAAGTCGGTGTCAATGATATCGACCTTTTCTGTGAAAGCGCCGACCGTCAGCGCATTCCAGGCCTGAGAAGGATCATCGACTGCTTCCAGATCGTTGCGCGTCAAATGCTCGGCCGGCATGAGGTCATCGCCGATGTTGCCGGCAGAGAGAACGATCAAGCGTCGCTGCTCCTCTTCGAAACAGAGTTGGTCGATAGCGGCAGACCACGATGTGGGCCTTCCACGCGCCGGACTGGCGCTTGTCACAGCCATTGCGATCGCGCGGCGGCGCTCCGGCGCCTGCACCTCGGCGCGGGCGATCGCTTCCGCGGTGATCGAGCCATAGAGTTCTGGATCGTTTGCCTCGTCTTCTGGCGGAAGGATACGGACACTCTCCAGCCGAAAGGGCAATGGAACTGGATCGCCTCCGACCAGGAGCGGGACCAGATCACCGTACAGGCCGACACCTGCCATTCGCGTCCCGTGGCCGCTCCACGCAGGTGTGTCGTCGCTGCCCCATGCCGGTTTGACGGTGTGCCAGTCTTCAACGGCAAGTGCGGGTTCGATCAACGGGTGGGTGCGACGTACGCCGCTGTCGAGAATGCAGACCGCAATATCGGATTGAGGCGGTCTGACGCGCCCGAGAAGCTCGTCGCTCCAGTCCCTTTGCTCCGCGCCGCCAAGGCCCATGAAGAAGGACGGCGTATCCTTCGCGCGCCGCAGCTCGGCGACGACATCGCTGTGCGCAATCATGCGGTCGAGCATTGCCGTGCTGGCGAGTGCCAGCATGACCACCCGCTCCGGAAACCTGACCGCATGCGTGCGCAAAGTGATGTTCAGGGCTTCGGCAATGTGCTCGAAGTTCTCGCGGCGACCGTCGCGCAGCCAGACTTCCCACCACACCTGCTCGTCAGCGGCCTGGGGGAAGAGGTCGTCGTGGTCGGTAAACAACGATCGTGCAGTCGCCAGCCTGACTGTCTCCATGCGGGAGACGAGCGGCTCGTTGCGCGGTCTGCCGCGGTCAGTGTCAACGTCTCGATACGCCTCGACTTTCCGCAAATAATAGGCTTGCGCGCTTTGCGGCAGGAACACCGACGCTGTGATGGGAGCACCGGGTTGAGTTGGCTCATGGACGGCGACCAGCTCCATGTGCTGGCGACGATCGGCCAACTGGTCGAGGGCCGCCCGTCCGGACATGGGCAGATCGATCTCGAGGTAAAAGCCAGGCGTGCCGACCGACAGCTGGGGGTCACGCGCCGCAATCTGCTGGCGTGCACTTTCGACCGCTTGTTCGATGGATTGCGTCAAGGCCGCAGCATGCGACGCCCGATCACGCGCCGGCAGCGGCGGTGCATGTATAAGTTGGTTGGGCCGCCGATAGGCTTCCCGAATGCCGTTGTTGCGAAGGTGGATATGGGCGCGGTCGCGCGGAAAATCGTCTGCCATTATGATCTGTGCTGTCGCTACTCAGACAGCGAAGCCTGCCGGCGTTCCTTCAGAGCGTCGATGAGCGCTTCCGAGGTGATCCGCTTCCCCCCCCGCAATATGATGGTTTTTGCAGCGTCGTCGGCCGCGCGGGTGATCTCGGCCTGCGACAGTCTCTCTGCCTGAGAGATCGCCTCGTTCCAGGCAAGCCCTCTGGTGTCGAAGCGGTCGAGTCGAGCCCGAAGCAGCGCCTCGATAATCGGCCGATCGGGCACGGCGTATTCGATGACATCGTCGAAACGGCGGAACAAAGCTCTGTCGAGCAGCTCGGGATGATTTGTTGCCGCAATAATCAGGCTGTGGCTGTCGTCTTGCTCGAGAAACTGCAGAAACGAATTCAGCACGCGCCGAATCTCGCCAACATCCTGGCGTTCGCCTCGACGCGCGCCGATGGCATCGAATTCGTCAAAGAAGTAGACGCCCCGCGTCGCCTGCATTGCATCAAAAACAAGCCGCAGCTTTCCGGCAGTCTCTCCCATGAACTTGGTGATCAAACCATCGAGGACGATCATGAAAAGGGGCAGATGAAGCTCCCCGGCCAATGCCGATGCGGTCATCGTCTTGCCTGATCCTGGCGGGCCGACCAGAAGCAGTTTGCGACGGGGAACAAGCCCGTGCTCGCGCAAGCTTGCTTGTTGGCGCTGCTCTCCCAGCACGCGGTGCAGGCGCGAGCGCAGACTGTCCGGCAAAATCATGTCCGTCAGTCGCAGGTCCGGATAGCGCACATGCAGGAGGCCTGCGAGTTCGCCCTTTGGCTGAAAAAGGGGAACCGGCCGACTGCTCTTGGCAATCCGGGCGTCCCTGCTCTTGGCTGCGTCGACCAGATCCTTGAGCTCCTGAGCAAGCTTGCCATGGCCTTGACGTGCCTCATGCGCAGCAAGCTGCATCGCGATAGAGAGGAAACGATCCTCGTCGCCGGCAATGTGGCTTTTAAGCAGCGTCACGATATGGCGGGCCGTGGTCATGGCTCTCTTCTGGGGTATCCGTTTACTTGGCGAAGCGCATGCAACCTAAACGCTTTCAACGGCGATTTGTAACGCGCAATGGTGTTTTTTCTCTTGTCGATGTTCGCCCGTGGCAACTTCAGCGGTGAACTGTTGCGCCGCGGTCATAGGCCAGCCGGAATAACGCCGGCCAGCAGACAACAGTCCGCATCTTCGAGCGCTCGAAGTCTGGCCACTCACGCAGCGTGTCGGGTCCGAACGCTCCAAAGCCGCCCCGCCTGGCAGGTCCATGCGACCGATTGCGGGCGTGCGGCCATAAGGTCTACGCGGGCTCGCATGGCTGCCCGCGCCGCTGGCTAAAAAGCTGTACACCATCTCACGAAACACCAGGTCCGCTCCTTTGCCGGCCGACGGTCCATGAAATCCCCTCCCCACTCACGACACCGGAGACCTCCTTGCCCACATGGCGCTCAAGCACCGGCCGCCATGGCACCAGCGTGAACTCGCGCGACTTTTCAACGACGGCATATTTTCCGCTGGCAAGCTCGACGGAGCGGCGGAGCGTACCCTCTACTCGTCCTCCGAATCGCGCTTCGGCATAGGGCAGGCCAAGTTCCTCC
The DNA here is from genome assembly GCF_003997975.1 of Mesorhizobium sp. M7A.F.Ca.US.005.03.1.1. Lineage (NCBI taxonomy): Bacteria > Pseudomonadati > Pseudomonadota > Alphaproteobacteria > Hyphomicrobiales > Phyllobacteriaceae > Mesorhizobium > Mesorhizobium sp. M7A.F.Ca.US.005.03.1.1. The sequence continues at coordinate 6,370 of NZ_RZRO01000071.1, read as the reverse complement.
GACAGTTGGCCAGCAACACGGTTCAGTTCTCGCTGGCGCAGGATCGAAAGCATGTTGGCTCGATAGACGATCCCATCCTGTTCTTTATGCGCGAGGCCTTGCGCGATCAGCCACTGCCGCCGGCGAGCTTGCGCCTCTCTCACGTCGCGGCCGAAGCCGGATCCGTGCAAAGGCTCGGGTCTATCGGCAACCAGCTCCCGGTCGAGCCAGGTGGCGCCGTTGAAGCTGACCTGTCGCTCCAGCGCCATTGAGGAGAGCTTGTCGGCAACGACAGGCTCGGCCCTGGCCCGCTGGCCCTCATAATTCGCGACGCGATCGAGATGGTCCGGCGCGATGAGCCAGGTGCCGTTCGGCTCTCGCTCAACGCCGCCGGTCGCGCGGCGGATCGCCTCCAGCCGCCGCACATGCGTTCGCGCAAAGCTCTCGGTGGCGGATGGGTCATGCTTCAGGTGCATATCGACGTCGTAACGGCCGCCATGCGCGGCGGCGATTTCGGCGATGGTACGATCGACCTGCCTCGGCTCGGTGTTCCTTGGCGCGACACGCACGATGCAGCCATTAGGCATCGTTTCCATCGCCTCGCCTCTACCGATGTTGATCCAATGGCTCTTACCGTCGACGGCGTCGACGATCATGTAATGGCGGTCATTGATCTCGTCGGCCAGTCCACGCGCGACAACGCGACCGACGAGAGACTGGACGGGCTCGCCGGATCGATCGTGGATCACCCAGTCGGCGGCCCTGCGGGCAAGCCCCTTGCCGGTCAGTTCGCGGTGCATGGTCTTGATGATGTCGCCGCGTTCGCCGGTGCGGCGCAGCGTGGCTTCGAGCTCATCGTCGAGGCGCCAGGAGCCAGCGCCGACCTCCGCGGCCAGACCCATCCGCTCGAGCTTGCGCAGCCGTCCCTGGTGCAGCGTCTGGCGAATGGCGTCGGGACCGCCCGGCGAGACCAGGCCGTCATCATCACGCATGCTGAGCAGCCGACGGTCGATGCTGGTGAAGCGTTCCTGCTCCATTTCCCGGCGCAGGCGAAGCTCAATCTCGCGGTCGGTTCGCGGACCGAGATCGAGGCTGACCAGCTCGGCCGCCCGCTCGCGGATGCCAGATGAGATATATTCGCGCGCGATGACCAGGTTCTCGCCACGGTCGTCCCTGCCACGGACGATGATGTGGCTGTGCGGGTGGCCGGTGTTGAAATGATCGACCGCGACCCAGTCGAGCTTCGTGCCGAGGTCTTCCTGCATCTGCGCCATGAGCCGCCGCGTCAGCGCCTTGAGGTCGTCGTACTCGATGCCGTCTTCGGCAGCGACGATGAAGCGGAACTGATGGCGGTCGCCGTCCGCGCGATCGATGAACGCCTTGCCGTCGACGCGGCCGCTGTCGGCGCCGTAGAGCTCGCCAGGTTCACCTTCGCGGGTGACCCCGTCGCGCTGAAGATAGCGTAGATGGGCACGCGCCCCGTCCGCGCCCTTGCCGGCGAGCTTGACGACCCGCGCCTTGACGATCACCCGGCGCTGGCGGAAGGCGGCATACCGGTCGCGCGATTTCAGCAGTGCGGCGGCCGCCCCGCCGCGCCCTGTCCGGCTTCCTGTGAAGCGACCACCGCGTTGCGGCCGGCCGCCAGCCCGGTTGATCGCCGCACGAACCTGGCCGGCATAGCGTTTGCCGGCCTTCGAGCCGCGCGACCCGATTTTGCCGAGCTTCGGCCTGAACTCGTCATCCTTAATGCGAGCCTCCCAGACATATCAAGCAAAATCAGACACTTACACGTCAAACCCTCTTGGCACCGGCGGCAGCCTCCCGGAAAAACGATGTGCAGACAAAGATTTAACCGCCTCCTGGAGGCGGTACCTTTATCTTGCCTTCCGCGCCCAGCCCCGCCAGACGCGCCCCCGTCCGCCATGGCTAACGCACCGGCTCCTTCGGCTGCGCGCCGTCCTTGCCGAGCGGCACGAAGAGATCGCCGTTTCGCACGCCTGAGTGAACACCGTCATGAATGAAGAACAGCGACCGTCCGAGAGGAGCGATTTGCGCCTTTGGAGCGACAGATTGGCTTTCGAACGCCTCGATGTCGGCCGCCGAAACTCCGGCCGCCTTGAGTTGGTCGAGGTACTCGACGGTCTCTTCTGGCAGCGGTTTGCCACGCTTCAAATGCTCGTCGTAGCGCTCGGGACCGGCATTGTAGGCGCCAAACAGGCCAGGAAATCCGAAGCGGTCATACATGGCACTGAGATAGGCCGTGCCGGCCAGGATATTGTCGCGCGGATCGTGGGGGTTAGGCCCAAGGCCGTGTTCGACCCGCATCTCTTCATAGGTGCCGGGCATCACCTGCATGAGGCCCATGGCGCCAGCGGGGGAGGTGATGGGGCGGCCGCCGCGCATTGTCTTGCCGCCGCTTTCGGCAGCCATGACGGCATAGATCCAGGCTTGGGGAATATGGAAGCGCCGGCTTGCTTCCGATACCAACGTCTGCCACTTTCGCAGCTGCGGACTTTGGGAGATGGCGACCGGCTCAGCGCCGGTCGAGGCGGAACAGGCGCATGGCGCAATGGCGATCATGCCCAACAAGAGGAGGGTCACTCGGTCCATAGTGGTACGAGCCTCCCGATGACATTTTGAGTGGGAACAGGCCCGAAATAGCGGCTGTCGAAGGAGCGGTTTTTGTCGCTGCCGAGCAGGAAAACCTCGTTATCCCCGAGCGCTCGGCAGCCGTTCCACCATGGCAAAGGTCGGCCTTCGGCGTCGATTTTGAGCCGGCGCGCGACGATGTCGCCGCCGATGATGATGGCGTCATTGAAGGCGCAGACATTATCGTCCGGCAGCGCTGCAAGACGTTTTGCCAGCGGCACATTGCGAGGCAGATAGCTGCGCTCGGCGGCGAGATACGCCGCGTATTCAGGCGGGCGCACGAGCACGAGATCGCCACGCGCCAGCGCTCCCGCAGCGATGCGGTAAAGGCCGATCGGCGCGCTGGCCGAGGCGTTCCAGACCAGCCAAGGGGCGGGCTTTCCCAGCGCCGTGAAGCCCAAAAGACCGAGACCGGCCGCGGCCAAGGCGACCGTCTTACGGGCTCGAACACGCCTCAGGCGGCTGCCGATCAGATGGATGGAAGGGCGCCGCCTCATGAACGGCCTCCCGTGCCGCCCTGGCCGGAACCGGCCTTGCCATCGCCGGCGATGGAGTGCTGCGGGTGTCCTTTCGACCAATGGTCGAGTTCGTCGATGTGATAGCGGACATAGCGGCCGTGCTTGCGGAATTTCGGGCCGCCGCCCTTGAGCCGCATCTTTTCGAGCGTGCGCTGGGAGAGCCCGATATAGAAGGCGGCTTGGGCTGTGCTGAGAAACGGGCTGCCCTTTTTCGCGCGGGCCGCGCGTTCGTTTTCGTCGTCCATGATGATCCTCGTTTCGCTTCGGACAAGCGAGGGCGAGGATGGGCGAGGGAGATCGTCTCGGGGACGGGCGAAGAGTCGGGGGAGAGTTTTCGCCGCCCTTTAGGGCGGACGGGGTTTGGGTGGAACTCCTGGGAATGAGCCCCGCGCCGGGGCTGCGGCGCGAGGCTCTTATCTCGGCCGGTCAGTCGGCCGGGTTCCAGATGATGGCGTAGGTGTCGTGATCGTCCTGGCCGGCGGCTCGGCCGAGATTGGCGTAGAGCTTGCGCGGTCCGAACTCCGGCGCTGCAATCGACAGGCTCACATAATCCTTGCCGGAAGTCTCGCCGGTGCGGATCCAGCCAGCGCCGACTTCGACCCCTTGCGTAAGCACCCGGAAGTCGGGATGGTTATCGGCGCTCTTGGCCTGGTTGGGGACGATATCGATGTCGGCGCGGACGCTGAGCGTCTTGAACTGGCCCTTGTAGGCGCCGTTTTCCTGCTTGTTGACGTAACCGATCGCGGTCATTTCGAAGTCTCCTTTTGTGGTTTCGCCGGGGACCATCCCCTGCGATGGCGCACCGTAATGGGCGCGTCAGGACCGCCTGAATCCGACAGGGCCGCAGCGACAGTGAAGGACCCGAGCGGGCAGCTTTTTTGTGAGCGAAGCGGCGCGAGGAAGCCGCCGCAGGCGGCGGGGAAAAAAGCTGATGGCGCGAGGGTTTCGGGCGGCCGGACCCGCCCATAGGTCGACAAGCCAGCCGCAGGGATGGTCCTTGGAGAGAGCATGGAGACCGCTCGCCAAGTGCGGTCTGTCAGCCAAGCAGGACGCCGGGATGAAACGGCCTGCAAAGATGCTGCGCCCTTATGCCGGATCGAGATCGTGCCAGCGGGTCGGGCGCCAGAGCAGACATCCGGCATGGTGCGATCTATGAAAGCAGGGCTCGCCAGCGGGAATTTGATACGCGAGGGGGCCAAAGTAAGGCTGGATGAGAAGCCGGTGCTACCTGCAGGTCCAGTGTCATGTGGCGGCGCTCGGGAAACCGCTACGCAATGTAACGCGCTCTTATGAGGCGAACAGACCGGCCCCAAAACCGATCGACCGGTGGTCGGCGCGAAACGCGTCATGCCTGTCCGAAAGCTGACAGTGGCAGAAGACGCATGTCGGGTTCCGCACAATTGACCATGCTGGATTTGTGAGGTTTTCAGGGAGAGCCATGCGTTCACTTCCCAGTGAGCTTTGGCACGGCATTTGCTCTTGATGTGGCAACACGGATCGAAGGTTGACTGCATGCACAAGCGCGAGATGAGCAATGCTCTCCTTTCCTGGAGGCTTGGCAGCAGATTCGATTTGACGTTGCGAGGAGCTTCAGCCGCTCGCGGCGGAAGTGATCTCAAATCTGAAGGCACCGTTGGGGCCGCAGCCATCAAACACATCTTTCTCTTTTTCGCAGCTCGTCTTCAACGCGATGCGGACTTCTTCGCGTCGACGGCGGCCGAAGGTGGAGAAGGGGCTCGACTTGCAAAAAGGAGTTGTCAATGACGTCTTACGTTCGCACCAACAGCCCGGCGCAGGTGCGCTCACTGTCCACCTTTGGCAAGCATCTGCAAAGGAGCGTGCTGACGGCGACGCTGCTTGCCGCGGCTTCGACGGGAAGTGAAGCGCAGCCCTATGTTCGTGCTGACGGCAGCACGACTGACGACTTGGAAGCGGCGCGAGCAAGTTGGCGTCATGACGCCGAATTCAATGGAAATGTGGGGCTCGCAGCCATCAACGCGGATGCCGCGTATGCGTTGGGTTCCACCGGGGAGGGGGCCAGAGCTCCTCGCCTGCCCTCGTCCGTCTTGACGAGTGCCCGCTTACAGCCTACCTCACTATCGCGTTAGCACTCGTCCATCGCGAGTGCTAACAAAAACCCCTCAACAGCGCACCAGGGAAAAATCCGAAAATGGCAAAGTCGAAGTTCCGCCCGCTGCATGACCGCGTGGTCGTTCGCCGGGTCGAATCCGAATCCAAGACCGCTGGCGGGATCATCATCCCCGACACGGCAAAGGAAAAGCCGCAGGAAGGCGAGATCATCGCTGTCGGCTTCGGCGCTCGTGACGAAGCTGGCAAGCTGGTCCCGCTGGACGTCAAGGCCGGCGACCGCATCCTGTTCAGCAAGTGGTCGGGCACGGAAGTCAAGCTCAATGGCGAAGACCTTCTGATCATGAAGGAATCCGACATCATGGGCATCATCGGCTCATATCAGGCCCTTTCGTCAACTGAATTCCCGGGCTCGATTGAAGCCCCTGCCAGGAGCTAAAAATGGCTGCCAAAGACGTAAAATTCTCCCGCGATGCCCGCGAGCGCATGCTGCGCGGTGTCAACATCCTCGCTGACGCGGTGAAGGTCACGCTCGGCCCCAAGGGCCGCAACGTGGTCATCGACAAGTCGTTCGGCGCCCCGCGCATCACCAAGGACGGCGTCACCGTCGCCAAGGAAATCGAGCTTGAGGACAAGTTCGAAAACATGGGCGCGCAGATGGTCCGCGAAGTTGCTTCGAAGACCAACGACATCGCTGGCGACGGCACCACGACCGCGACCGTTCTGGCGCAGTCGATCGTCCAGGAAGGCCACAAGGCCGTTGCCGCCGGCATGAACCCGATGGACCTGAAGCGCGGCATCGACCTCGCGGTAACCGACGTCGTTGCGACCCTGATCAAGAACGCCAAGAAGATCAAGACCTCCGAAGAGGTTGCCCAGGTCGGCACCATCGCCGGCAACGGCGATGCTTCGGTCGGCAAGATGATCGCCGAAGCGATGCAGAAGGTCGGCAACGAAGGCGTCATCACGGTTGAGGAAGCCAAGACCGCCGAGACCGAACTCGAAGTCGTCGAAGGCATGCAGTTCGACCGCGGCTACCTCTCGCCCTACTTCGTCACCAACGCCGACAAGATGGTTGCCGAACTCGAGGACGTCTACATCCTCCTGCACGAGAAGAAGCTGTCCAACCTCCAGGC
>NZ_RZRO01000070.1:0-36214 GCF_003997975.1 Mesorhizobium sp. M7A.F.Ca.US.005.03.1.1 | reverse complement strand
CTTCCATGCGGCTCTCGGCCTCGCTCTTCATTTCCACGATAAAGGCGGCGCGTTCGAGCTTGAGCGCCGGCAATTCCGCCATGACCGCCTTGGTCAAGCCGACCGCCGCCGCATGACGAAGCGAGGACAGCTGCGCGGCGGCAATGTCGTAGGTCTCGCGTGCCGCGGCGGCCTGCTTTTCCAGCCCGTGCAGGCGCTCCTCGCCGGCATCGAGATCGGCAAGATCGGCCGACATCGTGTCGCGAAGCTGCGCCAGATCGTCGACGGCGACGCTGTGCTTGCGCGAGGCCGCGCGCAGCGAAAACAGCCGCTCCTCCGCCTTCTCCAACCGCTGCGGATCATATTCGGTGGCGCGCAGTGCTGCCTCGACCCCCGATTGCGCCGCGTCAAGCGACAACATCGCCTCGTCGAGCGACTTGACGACGTCGTCGAGCAGGCCGGGCGCCTCGGTCACCTTGCGCTGCAGCCGCCGCAGCAGGCTGGCCAGTTGCGGCAAGGGCGAGGACGGGCCGGACAGCACATCCTGCGCGTCATGGATTTCGGACGCGATCTTCTCGGCCCGCATCATCGACGCGCGCAGTTCGGCAAGATCGGTCTCCTCACCCGGCTGCGGATCGAGCTTGGTCAATTCCGCCACCGCCGCACGCAGATAGTCGGCCTCGCGCGCGGCCGCCGCCACCTTGGCACGGTGGCGCGACAGTTCCTGCTCGCAGGCGCGCCAATGCCGCCATGCCTCGCCAGTTGAGCGAACGGCGCCGAGATGGCCGCCAAAAGCGTCGAGCACCTCGCGGTGAGCGCCGGGATCGACCAGAGCGCGTTCGTCATGCTGGCCGTGGATTTCGACCAGCGCGCGCCCGACATCGCGCATCAAGGTGACGCTCGAAGGCTGGTCGTTGACGAAGACACGGGTGCGGCCGTCCGCGGTCTGCAGGCGGCGAAGGATGATGTCGCCGTCATCCTCGATCGCATTGTCGGCAAGCAGCGTGCGGGCCGGATGGTTGCGCGGCACGTCGAAGACGGCGATGACCTGGCCTTGCGCCGCGCCATGGCGCACCAGCGACGCGTCGCCGCGCGCACCAAGCGCCAGCGACAAGGCATCGAGCAGGATGGACTTGCCGGCACCGGTTTCGCCGGTCAGCACCGAAAGACCCGGCTGGAAGTCGATATCCAGCTTCTCGATCAGGACGATATCGCGGATCGACAGTCTGGAAAGCATCAGAACCCGAATCTAGAACGGCACGCGACCATTTGCAGTCGCAGCGCCGCACTATCTTTTTGTTTGAGCACCGGATCAATCCGAAAAGCGCTGTGAACGCTTCAGTCGATGCTCATACGTCAGGCGCCGGTGATCATCTTTCCGGCCTTGGATATCCACGACCCTGCATTTTCGCGCGGTGCGAGCCCATTGCTCTGCAAGAGCTTGTAGGAATCCTTGTACCACGAGCTGTCAGGGTAGTTGGTGCCGAGCACGGCGGCGGCCGTCTGCGCCTCCGAAGTCAGACCCATCGCGTAATAGCTTTCGGTCAGACGCGCGAGCGCCTCCTCGACATGGCGCGTGTTGGAATAGTTCTCGACCACGGTGCGGAAGCGCTTGACGGCGGCAATGTATTCACGCCGCTCGAGATAGTAGCGGCCGATCTGCATCTCCTTGCCGGCCAACTGATCGTTGGCGAAGCGGATCTTTTCCTTGGCGTCGTCGACATATTCCGATGTCGGCCAGCGCGTCACCAGATCCTGCATCGTCTGGACGGTCTGACGCGCTTCCTTCTGGTCCTGCGTCACGTCCTTGATCTGGCGGTAGTAGCTCAAGCCGATGATGTACTGCGCATAAGCAGCGTCATCGGTCGACGGGTAAAGCGTGAGATAACGCTTGGCCGAGCCGATCGCCTCGTCGTAATTGCCCTGGCGATAGTCGGCGAAAGCGCCCATCACCATCGATTTGCGGGCCCATTCCGAATAAGGATGCTGGCGGTCGACGGCGTCGAACTTGCGGCTCGCCTCCTGCAGGCGCCCGGCATTGAGATTGGCAAGGCCCTGGTTATAGAGAACATCGGCCGGCTCGGTCTGGTCGACATAGGTCGACAGGTCGATATCTTTCTCCGACGACATGCAGGCCGACAGGAAGAGCGATGGAACAACTACTGAAAGCGCCAGGAAAACGGCCCTCTGCGGTGCTTTCAATTGACCAACTCGCTTGAAGAACATGATTGGATCTCGCCCTTTCGGCGCTATTTCAATGCCAGTTGCATGCCATTGTTTCAAAACTGGTCCCCACTTTTGAACGACATGCACTAATCGACGGCAGCAGCCATAAACCATAACCGCCTTGCCCGGCAACGCTATCTCCGGCCAATCGCACATTTTTGTGGCGGCCGGACGCAGCTTGGACATCAACGCAATTTCACTGGCGGGTGGTGCATTCCTGCAACACGCGCTATCGCCCATGGAACCCGAAAAACCTGGGAAAATCAGATCATCCAGGGCGCGTAGAGCGGCGCGTTGACGGCGTTCATCTCGGCGCTGCGGCCACGCTCCCGGCGCGTCGTCTCGACGATCTCGAACGCCGTGCGATCCGACAGCAGGCGGCGCAGGGCCGCGGCATTCATCCTGTGGCCGCCGCGATAGGAGCGGAAGCAGCCGATGAAACGGGCACCGGCCAGCGCCAGGTCGCCCATGGCGTCCAGCGTTTTATGGCGCACGAATTCGTTGGGATAGCGCAGGCCGCCCATGTTGATGACGCGGTTGTCGTCGCCGATCACTAGCGAATTCTCCAGCGAGGAGCCGAGCGCATAGCCTGCAGCCCACAGCCGCTCGACATCCTTCATGAAGCCGAAGGTGCGGGCGCGCGCGATGTCGCGACGGAAAATATCGGCATTGAGGTCGGAGGCAAACAGCTGACGGCCGATCGCCGGGCTTTCGAAGTCGATCTCGATCTCGAAACGGGTTCCGTCATAGGGCCGAAACTCCGCCCACGAGGCGCCGTTCTCGATGCGGACCGGCTTGATGACCCTGATATAGCGGCGCTTCACCGAAAGCGTCTCGATGCCCGCCTGGTCGATGGCTTCGACGAACGCCATGGCGCTGCCATCGAAGATCGGAACCTCGGAACCGTCGATCTCGACAGCGACATTGTCGATGCCGAGCCCAAACAGCGCCGCCATGATGTGCTCGACCGTGGCGATATGCTCGCCGGCGGGATCACCAAGCATGGTGCACAGGTCGGTGGCGCCGACTTCCGAGACCAGGGCACGAAACTCGCGGCCCTGCTCGGCACCGTTGAAAAGCTGGAAAACGATGCCGGTGTCGGCATCCGCCGGCATGAAGCTGATGGACACTTCCTTGCCGCTGTGGACGCCGGTGCCAGTAAGCGACGCGCGCGTCTTCAATGTCGTCTGATAGTCGTGCAAGACAATCCCCATAAGCCCGTAATGCCTAGGTCCGCTTCTCCAGCCCGAGGGCGCGGCTCTTGTGTGAATCGGTTGGCAGGGCGACTTCCCCCGAAATCCCGGCAAACCGATGATGGTAGGCAGCGAAGATAATGTCCCGTCAGGGAGACTCCAAATCACGGTTTCTTACTCTGTGTAACCGCGAACTGGAATGGGTGCGACTTTGTAAGTTGTTGAAATCACATCATTTAAAACGTTAACAGGCAAGCGATTCCTCGCTTGCCTGTTAACAAATGTTACAGTCCGTTTACCAATCAGTTGGCCTGGCGGCGCAGGAACGCCGGAATCTCCAGCTGATCGTCTTCCTGAGTCGTCCTCACCTGCGGCGTCAGGCGGCCCTGATCGTCGAGTTGGCCACGGCGCGGCGCATAGAGCTGCGCATCCTGGCTGGCGAGGCGGCGCACTTCGGGCGCGGCCTGGCGCAGCTTGGGCTCGCGCGGCTGCGCCGGCTGCAGCCTTGCGGGTTCTTCCTCGCGGCGGGTCAGTCCGTTGGTCAGGCGCTTCAGCAGGCCCATCGGTCCGCTGTTGTTCTCGTGGTCAACCGGGCGGCTCTTGGCATCCACCTCGGCCTTGACGACGGGCGGGAAGTCCTCGACGCGCGGCATACGCTGAGGCGCCATGGCAACAGGCTGCGGGGCTTCGCGCAGCATCTCGCGCGGCTGCGGGGCCGGCTGCATCTGCTGGACCACCGGCTGCGGCATCGGCTGTGCTGGCGGCGCCTGGAAGATCTTGCTCTGTGGGCGGAAATCTTCTGCCTGAGCGACAGGAGCCGGGCGCGCCTGCGCCATCGCCGCGGCATTGGCTTCGGCCAGCTGGATGGCTTCGGCGACAGGGTCGACAGCGCGTGGCTCGTAGGCCGCCTGCTGGACAGGCGCCGGGCGAGCCTCCGCGATCTGAGCCGCCGGGCGGCTGACCGGCTTCGGAGGCGCCGTGCGGATCGAGATCGGCGCAGCGGCGATTTCAGCCGCCGATTTGTCGATGCCGGTGGCAACCACCGAGACGCGGATGACGCCTTCGAGTTCCTCGTCGAAAGTGGCGCCCAGGATGATGTTGGCGTCCTGGTCGACTTCCTCGCGGATACGGGTCGCCGCTTCGTCGACTTCGAACAGCGTCAGGTCGCGGCCGCCCGTGATCGAGATCAGCAGGCCCTTGGCGCCCTTCATCGAGGTCTCGTCGAGCAGCGGGTTGGCGATCGCCGCTTCGGCGGCGGCCATCGCGCGGCCCTCGCCCGAAGCCTCGCCGGTGCCCATCATCGCCTTGCCCATCTCGCGCATGACCGAGCGCACGTCGGCGAAGTCGAGATTGATCAGGCCTTCCTTGACCATCAGGTCGGTGATGCAGGCGACACCGGAATAGAGCACCTGGTCGGCCATGGCGAAGGCATCGGCGAAGGTGGTCTTGTCATTGGCCAGCCGGAACAGGTTCTGGTTGGGGATGACGATCAGCGTATCGACGCATTTCTGCAATTCCTCGATGCCGAAGTCCGCGGTCTTCATGCGGCGCTGGCCTTCGAAGTGGAACGGCTTGGTGACGACGCCGACGGTGAGGATGCCCTTTTCGCGCGCTGCGCGCGCAACGACGGGAGCAGCACCGGTGCCGGTGCCGCCGCCCATGCCGGCTGTCACGAAGCACATATGGGTGTTGGTCAGGTGATCGAGGATTTCATCGATGCACTCTTCCGCCGCCGCACGGCCGACTTCCGGCTGCGATCCCGCACCGAGCCCCTCGGTGACGTGAGCGCCGAGCTGGATCAGGCGGCCTGCCTTCGACATGGTCAGCGCCTGCGCGTCGGTGTTGGCCACCACGAACTCGACGCCGCGCAAACCGGCGGTGATCATGTTGTTGACGGCATTGCCGCCGCCGCCGCCGACACCGAACACGGTGATGCGCGGCTTAAGCTCGGTGATGTCCGGCTTTTGCAGATTGATGGTCATTGTCTCCGTCCTTTGCCTTTCACGCCGCTTCGCCGCCGCGGCCGCCTATGGGGCTGTCCCCGTCAATTTTAGAAACTGTCTCTCAACCACTGACTCATGCGATGCAGTTTTCCGCCCGTTCCGGTCATTTTGAGACCGGAAATTCCTTTCGCCGGATGGCTCTCGAAGCTCGCCATCTGCGGGTAGATCAGAAGCCCCACCGCGGCCGAGAAGGCCGGCCCCTTCGCCGCTTCCGGCAGGCCGGCCACGCCGAGCGGGCGGCCGATGCGCACATTTCGTCCCAGGATGCGGCGCGCCGCCTCCGGCAGGCCGGCAAGCTGGCTGGCGCCGCCGGTAAGAACCACACGCTTGCCCACTGCATTGCCATAGCCGGACTTGTTCAGCCGGTCGCGCAGCAGTTCGAGCGTCTCGTCGATGCGGGCGCGCACGATACGCGTCATCACCGAGCGCGGGATCTGCAAGGGCACGTCGCCATCGTCGCCGATCGGCTGGATCGAGACCAGGTCGCGATCGTCGGCGCTGCCGGGCAGCGCCGAACCATGCATCACCTTCAGCCGTTCGGCGGCATCAAGCGAGGTCGACAACCCCTTGGCCATGTCCAGCGTGACATGGTTGCCGCCGATGGCGATGGCGTCGCCATGGACGAACTTGCCTTCCGAAAACACCGAGATCGTCGTCGTGCCGCCGCCCATGTCGATGCAGGCCGCACCCATTTCCAGCTCGTCGTCGACCAGCGCCGCCAGCCCGCTGGCATAGGGCGTCGCCACCATGCGCTCGACCGACAGATGCGAACGGTTGATGGACAGCTCCAGATTGCGCATCGGCGCGGCGTCGCCGGTCAGCACATGCATGTCGACGCCGAGTGCGTCGCCGACCATGCCGCGCGGATCGCGCACGCCGCGTTCGGCATCCAGCGAGAAGCCGACGGGAAGCGAATGGATCACTTCGCGCTCGGCCTTCAGCGCCTGCTTGGCGCCAGCACCGAGAACGCGCTTGATGTCGGCCTCGTCGGCCTCGTGGCCGCCAAGATTGATGGTGGCGGAGAAGGCTTCGCTCTTCAGCCGGCCGGCCGTCATGTTGACGATCAGCGAATCGACCGTCAGCCCGGCCATGCGCTCGGCTGCGTCGACGGAAAGGCGGATGGCATGCTCCGCCCTGTCGAGATCGACCACGACACCCGACTTCACGCCTTGCGACTTCTGATGGCCGATGCCGATCACCTGGATCCGGTGCGAACGGCCGCGCAGCAGCTTGCCGTCATCGCACGGCTTGAGCTTGGCCACCATGCAGCAGACCTTGCTCGAACCGACATCCAGCACCGTCAGGGTGCCAGACCGGCGCGACGCGGCATCGCCAGGACTGCCAAGCCAGCTCATATCTTCGTCTCCGGCTTGCGCTTCAGGCTCTTGGGTTTCTCGTTGAGGGCGGCTTCGCGCTGCGTCGCCGCTTCCGCCGTCAACTGGACGACCAGCCGGTCCGTCAGGCGCATGTCGACGGCGGCGATGTCGCGCGACAGCAAACCGTTGTCATGATCCATCTTCACGAGTTCGGCGAGGGCCTGATCCTCGTCGTCCTCGGGAAGCTTGATGGTGATGCCATTGTCCAGCTTCAGGTCCCAGCGCCGTTCGCCGACACGGATATAACCTTTGATCCGGTTCGCGAGCTCGGGATATTTTTCGACCTTGGCCAGGAAATCGGGCGCGCTCGCCGGCGCGCCGGTGCCGATCAGCAGAGGCAGAAGCACCTGCTTGCCGCCCGAGAACGGCGCGATCATGGCGCCATTCCTCTCGATGACCGAAAGCTCGTCACCCTGCTGCCAGAGCGCGAAAGCCTCACGCTCCTCGACACGCACTTCCAGCGTATGCGGATAGACCTTGCGCACCGCCGCGACCTCGATCCACGGCAAGGTCGCAATTCGTTCCCGCGCGGCCTCGGCATTAAAGCCGATCAGCGACGTCCAGCCGTCGAGTTCAAGCCTGTCGAGTATATCGATTTCCGAGGTCTGGCGATTGCCCACCACCTTGACCTGATCGACGGCAAATCCGGTACGGGCGGTGATGCTCTGCACGATACCGTCGATATGACCGCCGAGATAGGCGCCATAGGCACTGCTCGAGAAAATCAGCACGGCCGACATCATGGCCGCGGAAAAGCGCGGCGCCTGGAATTCCCCGACACCGAGGCGCGCCATAATGCGCACCGGGCGGCGCAGCATCCGCGGCAGCACGAAATGGTCCAACGGCAACGACAGGCCGAACAGCGCCGGACCGGCCGCGCCCCTCTCCCTACCCTGTCCCCATTTCAACGCAGACACGAAGCGTCCTCCACCATCCAACTCAACAAATCGCCAAACGAGTGCCCGGCCTGGGCGGCGATTTCAGGCACCAAGGACGTCGGCGTCATACCCGGCTGGGTGTTGACCTCGAGCCAGACAATCTCGCCGTTTTCGGAATGCCGATCGTCATAACGGAAGTCCGACCGGGAAACGCCCCGACAGCCGATCGCTTGGTGAGCCTTGAGCGCCAGTGTTTGTATTTTTTGGTAAATATTCGGTGAAACTTTTGCGGGGCATTCGTGCTTTGATCCCCCGGCGACATATTTTGAATCATAGTCGTAGAAGGAATGGCCGGTCGGGATGATCTCGCAGACCCCCAGCGCCACATCGCCCATCACCGCGCAGGTCAGCTCCCTGCCGTGAATGTAGCGCTCGACCATGACGGCATCGCCATATTTCCATTCCGACGAGCCAAGAACCTGCGGCGGATGCGACTGGCCTTCATGCACGATGACGACGCCGAAGCTTGAGCCCTCATTGACCGGCTTGACCACATAGGGCGGCTTCATCGGATGCTTGTTCTGGATGGCGAAGCGGCTGGCGACCTTCGATTCGGCGACCACGATGCCGACCGACTTGGCAACCCGTTTGGCCTGCTCCTTGTTCATGGCCAGAGCCGAGGCGAGCACGCCGGAATGGGTGTAGGGAATGCCGAGATATTCGAGGATGCCTTGGATGGTGCCATCCTCGCCGAAAGGGCCGTGCAGCGCATTGAAGGCGACATCGGGCTTGAGCTCGGCAAGCACGGAGCCGACATCGCGCCGGACATCGACGCGGGTGACCTGGTAACCTTCCTTCTCAAGCTCATCGGCGCAAGCCTTTCCGGAGGACAGGGACACGGGCCGCTCGGACGAAAAACCACCCAGCAGGACGGCCACATGCTTGTTTTTCATTCCCCGGCATCCCCTCTCTCACGGCGGACCAAAACCAGATTTTCCGCAACATTGAGTCAGAGTCTCCCGGCAGGTTGCCCCCCAGACGGAAAACGCTGAAAACGCGTCGAACGACTCAAATCAGGAAACGCTTTCGAGCAGAGAATCAGAGAGTTGATTCACTGGCAAGTGCTTACGATTCCGAGAGATTCACTTTCTGAGAAAATGGATGCGAAAAGCGTGTCGTTGAGTCTTTGCGGCAACGGTCGCGGACCGTTTTTCGCCTCGTTGAAGTTCACGCATCACATGAACTTCAACGAGGCGCTAGGTGTGTCGAGATTCAGGTCAGGCCGAGTCGAAAACGATGGCTTTCGAGAACCGGAGCGGAGCATCACCTGAATATCAGCACCTTAAAGGAGCTGCCCGAGAAACTCCTGAACGGCATGCCCTGGCCGGAAATTGCCGATGCGCTTGATTTCCCATTGCAGCCGGATACCGGAATTCTCCAGCACCCGCGTGCGCACCGTCTCGCCGAGATATTCAAGGTCGTAGCCGGTCGCGGTTCCGGTGTTGATCATGAAGTTGCAATGCATCGGCGACATCTGCGCGCCGCCGATCATCAGGCCGCGGCAGCCCGCTTTGTCGATCTCCTTCCAGGCCGATGTGCCGTCGGGATTCTTGAAGGTCGAGCCGCCGGTCTTCTCGCGGATCGGCTGCACGGTCTCACGATGGTTCTGCACGGCCTCCATCGCAGCCTTGATGGTCGCCCTGTCCTCGGCAAAGCCTTCGAACACGGCGGAGGTGAAGATCAGCCCGGAAGGAGCCGCCGAATGGCGATAGGCGTATCCCATATCGGCATTGCTCAGCGTCTGCACATTGCCCTTGCGATCGAGTGCTCGCACTTCGATGACGCGCTCGCGCGTCTCGACGCCATTGGCGCCGGCATTCATTCGCAGCGCACCGCCGATTGCACCCGGAATGCCGTGGTAGAAATGAAAGCCGCCAATGCCGGCCTCGAGCGCCACCGCTGCGACGCGCTTGTCGGGGGTAGCAGCTCCCGCCTTGATCCTGATTGGCGAAATCACCTCGGCATCGCCGAAGCCCTTGGCCGAAAGCCGAATGACAAAGCCCTCGATGCCGCCATCGCGGACCAGAAGGTTGGAGCCGACGCCGACGACCGTCAGCGGTATCTCTTCGGGAACGGCTTTCAGGAACGCGGCAAGGTCCTCCTCATCGGCCGGCTGGAACAACGCTTCAGCCAGCCCCCCGGCACGGAACCAGGTGATCTTGTCCATCTCGGCGTTCGGCGTCAGGCGGCCACGCAGGCCGGCAAGCCGGTCGCCAAGTCTGTCGATCAGGGCCTGGCCGTGCATCATGAGACGGTCCCGCCAAGCTCCTTGGGCAACGCATAGGCCCATTGGGTGATGTTGCCGGCTCCAAGGAAGACGACGAAATCGCCCGGCTTGGCCAGGTCACGGACGATGGGCGCAATCGCCGCCGGGCCCTCGATGTAGCGCGCGTCGCGATGACCGCCGGCGCGGATGCGCGACACCAGCGCGTCCGAGCTGACGCCGTCGATCGGCTCTTCGCCGGCCGCGTAGACCGGCGCCACCATTACTGTGTCGGCGTCGTTGAAGCAGGTGGAAAACTCGTTGAACAGATCATGCAGCCGGGTGAAGCGATGCGGCTGGGCAATGGCGATGACACGACCCTGGGTGGCGCTGCGCGCCGCCTTCAGCACCGCCGAGATCTCGACCGGATGGTGGCCGTAATCGTCGAATATTTCGACGCCGTCCCACGAACCGGTATGGGTGAAGCGGCGCTTGACGCCGGCGAAGGACGACAGGCCCTTCTTGATCGCCTCGGCCGACAGGCCGAGTTCGTGCGCGACCGCGATTGCTGCCGTCGCGTTGGAGACGTTGTGACGGCCGGGCATCGGCAGGCGCAGGCCTGCTATGACAGTCTGGCCGCCGGTCTTGCGGTCGCGGATCACCACGTCGAATTCCGAAATGGCACCTGACATGCGGTGATTGGTAAAGCGCACGTCGGCCTGCGCATTCTCGCCATAGGTGATGACCCGGCGGTCCTCGATGCGGCTGACCAGCGCCTGCACTTCGGGGTGATCGGTGCACATCACGCCAAAACCGTAGAACGGAACGTTCTCGACAAACTGGCGGAACGCCTCGCGCACCTTGTCGAAGCTGCCATAGTGGTCAAGATGCTCGGGGTCGATGTTGGTGACGACCGCGATCTCGGCCGGCAGTTTCAGGAAGGTGCCGTCGCTCTCGTCGGCCTCGACCACCATCCATTCGCCGTCGCCCATGCGGGCGTTGGTGCCGTAGGCATTGATGATGCCGCCATTGATCACGGTCGGATCGAGCCCGCCCGCATCGAGCAAGGTCGCCACCATCGAGGTCGTCGTCGTCTTGCCATGCGTGCCGCCGATCGCCACCGCCTGGCGAAAGCGCATCAGTTCGGCCAGCATCTCGGCCCGGCGCACGATCGGCAGCAGCTTTTCGCGCGCGGCCTTCAGCTCAGGGTTGGATTTCTTGATCGCCGTCGAGACGACCACCACCTCGGCATCGCCGAGATTCTCGGCCCTATGGCCGACGAAGCATTCAATGCCCTTGTCGCGCAGCCGCTGCACATTGGCGCTTTCGGCCTGGTCGGACCCTTGCACCTTGTAGCCGAGATTGTGCAGCACTTCGGCAATGCCGCTCATGCCGATGCCGCCAATGCCGATGAAATGCACAAGGCCGATGGTCTGCGGCATCTTCATGCTTGCGTCCCCTTCCTGAAATCCGAAACGGTTTTTTTGGACGCAATAGCCTCTGTAAGATCGGCGAGCAACCGTGCCGCGTCCGGCCTGCCGGCCGATTTCGCACCCGCCGCCATCGCCGTCAGCCGATCGGGGTCGTCCATCAGCCCGCCGACAAGCGCTGCGATGCGTTCGGACGAGAGCGAGGATTGCGGATGCACTTCGCCGCCGCCGGCAGCGGCAAGGGCCGCCGCGTTCGCCGCCTGATCGTGATCGAGCGCATGGGGGTAAGGCACCAGCAGCGCCGGCCGGCCGATGACGGCGATCTCCGAGACGGTCGAGGCGCCGGAACGCGAGATCACCAGATGAGCGGCCGCCATGCGTGCCGCCATATCGGTGAAGAAGGGCGAGACCTCGACGGCGACGCCAAGGGTGGCATAGGCCGCCTTGACCCGCGCCACGTCATCGGCGCGCGCTTGTTGGGTAATGACCAGCCGTTTGCGCTGGGCGTCGGAAAGCAGCGCAATGGCTCCCGGCACGGCATCGGAAAAGAATTGGGCGCCCTGGCTGCCGCCAAAAACCAGCAGGCGGAACGGTTGATCCCCGGCAGATGCCGCATAGGCAGTCTTGGCCGCTTCCAGCACCGCAGGCCGGACCGGATTGCCTGTCGTCACCGTCTTGACCCCGGCTGCACTGCTGTCCTGCGGCAGGAAGCCGCCGGCGATCGCGTCGACACGGCCGGCCAGCGCCCGGTTGGCGCGCCCCATCACCGCGTTCTGCTCATGGATCAGGGTCGGTACCTTGCGCCGTGTCGCCGCGTAGAGCGGCGGCAAGGTCGGATAGCCGCCGAAGCCGACGACGGCATCCGGCTTGATCCTGGCGATGACGGCAGAAGCCTGGCGCACGCCGCGCCAGATTTTCCAGAAGGCACCAAGCAGGGCAAAAGGGTTTTTCGAGCCCATCGTCGCCGACTGGATCGGGTGGACGGCAGCGGCCGGAAAATGGCCGGCGAAACGCTCGGCACGGTCGTCGGTTGCCAGGTGCACCGACCAGCCGCGCTCGTTCAGCTCATGCGCCAGCGCCTCGGCCGGGAAAAGATGCCCGCCGGTGCCGCCTGCCGCGAGAAGGATGACGCCTCTGGCCATATCACTCCGCCGGCACGGCGCGTTGCGACAGGCCAAAGCCCATCTGCTTGCGCTTTTCCGGCCGCTTGCGTGTCAGCGCCAGCACCATCCCCATCGAGATGGCGATGGCGATCTGCGAGGAGCCGCCATAGGAGATGAACGGCAGCGTCATGCCCTTGGCCGGCACAAGCTGGAGGTTGACGCACATGTTGATGACCGCCTGCAAGCCGAAGACGGTGACGAGGCCGCCGACCGCGTAGCGGGTGAAATCGTCATGCTCCTTCAGCGCCGTGTTGAGGCCGCGCAGCACGATGAAGGCGAATATCGACATGATGAAGAAGCACATGATCAGTCCGAACTCTTCGCCTGCGACCGAGAAGACGAAGTCGGCATGGCTGTCGGGAATAACGCGCTTGACTGTGCCCTCACCTGGTCCGACGCCAAACCAGCCGCCATTGATCAGCGCGTCGCGTCCCATATCGACCTGGAATGTGTCGCCTTCGCCGGTAAGAAACTTGTCGATGCGCAAGGCAACGTGCGGGAACACCGTATAGGCGGCGAAAACGCCGCCGACGCCGGCGGCACCCAGCGCAACGATCCACAGCCAGGGCAGCCCGGCCATGAAAAACATGATGCCCCAGGTGCCGGTCGTCAGCATGGTCTGGCCGAGATCCGGTTGCGCCACCAGCAGCGACACGACCAGTACCAGCAGCAACATGGCGAACAGATTGCCGGGAATGTCGGGCTGGCGCTTGTGCTCAGCGAAAAGCCAGGCGCACATGATGACGAAGGCTGGTTTCAAAAATTCCGACGGCTGGATCGACAGGCCGGCAAGCGACACCCAGCGGCGTGCGCCCTTCACCTCGACGCCGATGTAGAGCACCGCCACCATCAGCACCAGCATCAGGCACAGCATGATCAGCGCCATGCGCCGGATCTGCCTGGAATCGAGGAACGACACAGCCAGCATCACGCCGAGCGCCGGTACGGTGAAGATGATCTGCCTGGTGGCGAAGTGGAAACTGTCGAGGCCGATGCGTTCGGCGACCGCCGGGCTCGCCGCGAAGGACAGCACGATACCGAGGCCCATCAGCGACAGGAACGCCGCCAGGAACCAGCGATCGATCGTCCACCACCAGGTCGCAACCGGACTTTTGTCGAGACGGCTCTGCATTATCGTGCCCCTCCGATGGGTTTCACACCCTCGATAGCATTCGCAGCTTGCCTGAAGGCTTCGCCGCGAACTTCGAAATTCTTGAACTGGTCGAAGCTGGCGCAGGCCGGCGACAGCAGCACCACCGCCTCGCCGCTGTCGTCCTTAGCCGCATCATGCGCGGCGTGCTCGACCGCCGCGGCCAGCGTGCCTGAAATCTCGTAGGGCACGGCCTCGCCCAGCGTCGCCGAAAACGCCGGCGCCGCCTCGCCGATAAGATAGGCCTTGGCGATGCGCGGGAAGAAGCCGCGCAAGGGTTCGATGCCGCCTTCCTTGGGCAGGCCGCCGGCGATCCAGTAGATGCGTGCAAAGCTCGACAGCGCCGGCGCCGCAGCATCGGCATTGGTCGCCTTGGAATCGTTGATGAACAGCACATGGTCCTTGCGGCCGACCTGCTCCATGCGGTGCGCGAGGCCGGGAAAGCTTTCCAGTCCCGACTGGATCTCGCCAAGCTCCAGCCCGATCTTGAGACAAGCGGCGACCGCAGCCAGAGCGTTCTGGGCATTGTGCTGGCCACGCAAGGAGCCGATGCCTTCGAGGAAGGCGACACGGCTGTAACGGCCGTGCACAGCTTCCATCAAATTGCTGCCATCGGCGAAATAGCCGTCGGTCAGCGGCAGGCGCTTGGAAATGCGGATGACATGCCGCCCCGCCCGCTCCAGCCGCTCGGCAATCTGCGCGCACCAGGAATCGTCGACGCCGACGATCGCCGTCTCGCTGCCGGCCACCAGCCGCTCCTTGATCGCGGCGTAGTGCTGCATGGTGCCATGGCGGTCGAGATGATCGGGCGTCAGATTGAGCAGGATGCCGGCCGTCGGATTGATCGAGGGCGCGAGGTCGATCTGGTAGGACGAACACTCGACGACATAGTGCCGATCGGGCTCGGGCGGATCGAGCGTCATCACCGCGCGGCCGATATTGCCGCCCATCTGGGCATCGCGTCCCGCGGCTTTCAGGATGTGCGCGGTCAGCGCGGTCGTCGTCGACTTGCCGTTGGTGCCGGTGATGGCGATGAAAGGCGCTGTCGGCGCGCTCAGCATCCGCTCGCGGCAGAAAAGCTCGATGTCGCCGACGATCTCGACGCCTGAGCCGCGCGCCAGTTCCACCGTCCAATGCGGCTTGGGATGCGTCAGCGGCACACCAGGCGACAGCACGAAGGCCGAGAATTTCGCCCAGTCGGCGCCGCGCAAATCAGCGGTCGCGATACCGGCAATGGCGGCCTTGGCCACACTGTCGGGATTGTCGTCCCAGGCCAGCACGTCCGCGCCGCCCTCGATCAGCGCGCGCGCCGTCGCGATCCCCGAGCCACCGAGCCCGAAGAGCGAAACGCGCTTGCCTGAAAAGGATGCGGCGGGGATCAAAGGGCTTCCTATCTCAGCTTGAGGGTCGACAGGCCGACCAGCGCCAGGATGACGGCGATGATCCAGAAGCGGATCACCACCTGGCTTTCGGTCCAGCCGAGCTTTTCGAAATGATGGTGGATCGGCGCCATCAGGAACACCCGCTTGCCGGTCATCTTGAAGTAGCCGACCTGGATGATGACGGACAGGATTTCGACGACGAACAATCCGCCGACGATGACCAGCACGATCTCATGCTTGGTGGCGACCGCGACGGTGCCGATCAGGCCGCCCATGGCCAGCGATCCGGTGTCGCCCATGAAGATCGCCGCCGGCGGCGCGTTGAACCAGAGGAAGCCGAGGCCAGCGCCGATGACCGCGCCGAGCACGACCGCCAGTTCACCGGTGCCGGGCACGAAATGGATCTGCAGATATTCGGCGAACACGGCGTTGCCGGAGAGATAGGCGATGACGCCGAAGGAGGCAGCCGCGATCATGATCGGCACGATCGCCAGGCCGTCAAGGCCGTCGGTCAGGTTCACCGCATTGCCGGCGCCGACGATGACGAAGCAGGAGAACGGAATGAAAAACCAGCCGAGATTGACGATGAATTCCTTGGCGAAGGGAAAAGTCAGCGACGACGAGAACGGCGCCTGGCCATTGTGCATGATCACCCAGGCGGCGATGCCGGCGATGACGAATTCCAGCGCCAGCCGTGCCTTGCCGGAAAAGCCGAGATGCGACTGCTTGGTGACCTTCAGATAGTCGTCGTAAAAGCCGATCGAGCCGAAGCCCAGCGTCACCAGCAGCACCACCCAGACATAGATGCTCGACAGGTTCGCCCACAAAAGCGACGAGCCGATGATGCCCGACAGGATCATCAGCCCGCCCATGGTCGGCGTGCCGGCCTTCTTGAAATGTGTCTGCGGCCCGTCGGCGCGGATCGGCTGGCCCTTGCCTTGCCGCAGCCGCAGCGAATTGATGATGGTCGGTCCAAAGATGAAGACGATCAGCGCCGACGTGATCAGCGCGCCACCGGTGCGGAAGGTGATGTAGCGGAAGACATTGAAGACCGAGACCTTGTCCGCAAAATCGACGAGCAGTGTGAACATGCGCTTTCGTCCCCCGACCTAGGTCTGTTTTCTGGTTGTCGATTCAGCCGGGAATTTGCCCAGCAGCGCATCGACCAGTTTTGCAAAACCGATGCCCTTCGACGATTTGATCATCACCACGTCACCCGGCTTGAGCGCGGCAAGCAGCACCGGCTTCAGCTCCTCGACACCGGCGCGGTATTCCGTCTTGATGTCAGCCGGCAGCGCTTCGGCCAGCGCCCGCATTTCCGGGCCGCCAAGAAAAACGGTCTGCGTGCCCGTGCCGACGATGAGATCGGCAAGGGCCGCATGCAGCTTGGTCGAATGGTCGCCGAGTTCGAGCATGTCGCCGAGCACGGCGATGCGGCGGCCCTCGCCCGTCACCGGCGTCGCGTTGAGCAACGCCATCGCAGCAGCCATCGATGCCGGATTGGCGTTGTAGCTTTCGTCGATCAGCGTGATCAGTCCACCGGGGTGGCTCGAAGTCGAGCCACCGGGATGGCGCAGCACATGGCGCTTGCCGCGCCCGCGCTCGGCGGAGAGATCGGCCAGTGCTGAAGCAACCTTGTCGAGATCGGCGCCGACCAGATGCGCCGCACCCAGCACCGCCAGCACGTTCTGCACCATATGGCGGCCGGGCGCGCCGATCCGCGCCGTCACTTCGTGGCCGCCGATCCTGGCGGTGATGTCGGAATGATCGGCATGCAGTTCGCATTTGGTGAGCTTGAAGGTAGAGCGCGCATTCTCGCCGAAGCCGTAGACGTGCTCGACACCGGCGGCATGGGCCATCTTGTCGAGCATCTTGAAGCGGGCATCGTCGCGGTTGAGGACGGCGGCCCCCTCGGGCTCCAGCCCCTCGAAAATCTCGGCCTTGGCCTTGGCGATCTCGTCCAGATTGCGGAAAAAGCCGAGATGCGCCGCCGCGATCATGGTGACGATGGCGACATGCGGCCTCACCATCTTGACCAGCGGACGGATCTCGTCGGGATGGTTCATGCCGATTTCAAACACGGCATAGTCGCAATCATCAGGCATCCGCGCCAAGGTCAGCGGCACGCCCCAGTGATTGTTGAAGGACTGCGCCGAGGCATGCACCTTGCCTACGGCTTGCAGCACATGGCGCAGCGCTTCCTTGGTGGTGGTCTTGCCGGCCGAACCGGTCACAGCGATGATTTTCGCGCTCGAGCGGGCGCGCGATGCAACTCCAAGCTTTTCCAGCGCGACCAGCACGTCCTCGACGACGATGATCGGCGCTGTCAGCCGGCCGAGCGACGGCAGCTTGCCTTCGGCCACCACCAGCACGCCAGCGCCAGCCTTGATGGCGGCGGTTGCGAAGTCATGGCCGTCCATCGCCTCGCCCTTGATGGCGAAGAAGGCGTCGCCCGGCTGCAGGCTGCGGCTGTCGATCGAAATGCCTGAAATGCCATCCGGCATCGGCCCGAGCGGCCGCCCGTCCATGGCGGCAACCAGCGCTTCGGAGGTCCACAGCAAGCTCATGCTGCGCGCTCCGTGAGTGCCGCGCGGACTTCCTCATGATCGGAGAAATGCAAGGTCTCGGAGCCGATCGTCTGGCCTTCCTCGTGGCCTTTGCCGGCCACGATCAGCGTGTCGCCGGCATGCAGCATGGCGACCGCTTCGTGGATCGCCTGGCGCCGGTCGCCGATCTCGATGGCACCTGGAGCAGCGGCCAAAATAGCGGCACGGATCGTTTCCGGCACTTCGAAGCGCGGATTGTCGTCGGTGACGATGACGACATCGGCAAGCCGCGTCGCGATTTCGCCCATGATCGGCCTTTTTCCCCGGTCGCGGTCGCCGCCGCAGCCGAACACGACGATGACGCGGCCGGTGGTGAACGGCCGCACCGAGGCCAGCACGTTTTCAAGCGCGTCCGGCTTGTGGGCATAGTCGACATAGACCGGCGCGCCATTGCCGGTGGTGCCGACGAGGTCGAGCCGGCCCGGCGCGCCCTTCAGTTTCTCCAACGCCATCAAGGCCTTGGCGACAGGTGTTCCCGTGGAAATGGCAAGACCCGCCGAAACCAGCGCGTTCGAAATCTGGAAATCACCGGCCAGCGGCAGGTCGATCTCGTAGAGCACGCCGTCGGCCTCGACTTCGGCCCGCTGGCGGTGGCGTTCGTGCTCGACCCGTTTCAGCCTGAGGAAGTCGCCATGGCGGCCGACCGTCAGCACATTGAGCCCGGCAGCCTTTGCTGCCACGGTCGTCGGCGCCGACCATGGATCGTCGGCGAAGATCACGGCCGGCGCGCCCTTCGGCAGCAACGTGTCGAACAGGCGCAATTTGGCGCGGTGATAATCCTCAATGGTCGGATGATAATCCATATGGTCGCGGCCGAGATTGGTGAAGCCGCCGGCAGCCAGCTTCACGCCGTCGAGGCGGCGCTGGTCGAGCCCATGGCTGGAGGCTTCCATCGAGGCGTGGGTGACGCCGGCATCGGCCAATTCCCGCAGCAATTGATGCAGGGCGACCGGATCGGGTGTCGTCAGCGAACCATAGTCGTTGCGCCCAGGCGCCACCACGCCGGTGGTGCCGATCGAAGCGGCGGCATAACCGGCCTGCTCCCAGATCTGCCTGGTGAAGGCTGCGACCGAGGTCTTGCCGCTGGTGCCGGTCACCGCGACCATGATCTCAGGCTGCTTGCCGAAATAGCGTGCCGCACTCTGCGCCAGCGCCAGGCGCGGATCGTCGACCGCCAGCACCGGAACCGGGAGCCCGGCAATGGTGCTGCCCTTGCCCGCCACGATCGCGGCCGCACCGCGCGCGGCGGCATCTGCGGCATAAACGGCACCGTCGGCCTTGGTTCCGGCGAGCGCAAAAAAGACAACGCCCGCTTTTACCTGGCGGGAATCCGAAGAAATCCCTGTAACCTCCAGATCGACGGAAGCTATTCCCTCGACGGGCAGGATACCGGCTAGATCTCTGAGCTTCATCGAGTCCCGTTCACCGCAACAAAATAGCGCGCTGTTGCCGGCGCGCCCTAAGAATCACTGATAGGAAACCAGCGTTGCACCATTTTCATGGCTGAAATCTGGCTTCACGCCAAGCATGGCAGCTGAACGCCTGATGATATTGCCGGCCATAACCCCAGCATTCGCAGCCGCGACATCCGTCATGCCGGGCTTTTCCGGGTGCGGGGCATCGGCAATGGTAAACACCAGATACTGCGGATCGTCCATCGGGAAGGCGGCGACGAAGGTGTTGAAATTCAAGTCCTTCGAGTAGCGGCCATTGATGACCTTCTCGGCGGTTCCGGTCTTGCCGCCAACGCGGTAGCCGGGGACTCTGGCGTTTCTGGCAGAGCCCTTTTCGGCATTGAGCGAATAGAGGTAGCGCATGCCTTCGACGGTCTTTTCGCTCACCACTCTCTTGGCGGTGGCCATCGCTTCCGCCTGCGTCCGCACCAGAAAGGTGGGGTTCATCAGGAAGCCGCCATTCATCAACGCCGCGCAGCCCACAGCCGCTTGCAGCGGCGTCGTCGACACGCCATGGCCGAAGGCGATGGTGAATGAATTGACCTGTTTCCAGACCTTCGGTTCAGTCGGACGGGCAGTCTCCGGCAATTCGGTCTGCATCCTGTCCAGAATGCCAAGGCGATGCAGGAATTCGCGATGCCCCTCGATGCCGACCATCTCGGCTTCCCTGGCCGACCCGATGTTGGACGAGTAGAGGAACACCTCCGGCAACGACAGCACACGGTTCTTGCCGTGGAAATCGTGAATGGCCTGATGGCCGACCCGGATTGGATGCGAAGCATCGAAGCGGCTCGCCATCGTCGCTTTGCCGGAATCGAGCGCCATGGCTGAGGTGAAGCTCTTGAAGGTCGAACCCATCTCGTAGAGGCCCGCCGACATGCGATTCAGCCGGTCCTTGTCTTGTGCGTTGTAGGGATTGTTCGGATCAAAATCCGGCACCGAGGCCATGGCCACCACTTCGCCGGTCTTGACGTTGAGCACAACGGCGCCGGTGCCCATGGCACGATAGCGCTCCAGGCCGGCGGCGATCTCGTCGCGCACGACATGCTGCACGCGCAGATCGATCGAAAGCTTTACCGGCTTGAGATCCTTGGCAATGGCAAGGCCCGACGCCTGCAGGTCGCTCAGCCCCTGCTCGTCGACATATTTCTCCATGCCGGAGATGCCCTGGTTGTCGATGTTGGTGAGCCCGACAATGTAGGACGAGGTCTCGCCGCTCGGATAGAAGCGGCGCTTTTCGGTGCGGAAGCCGAAACCGGGAATGCCGAGCTGCATGATGTCGGACTGTTGCTTGGGCGTCAGCTGCCGCTGCAGCCAGACGAAACCGGCGCCGCTCTTCAGCTTATGGTAGGTCTGCTCATAGTCGATGTCGGGAAGCACCGTCGACAGCTTCTCGATCGCCTCGTCGGCGTCGACAATCCGGCGTGGTTCTGCAAACAGCGACGCCGTCTTGATGTCCGTGGCCAACACTTCGCCGTTGCGGTCGACGATGTCGGGCCGCGATGCCGTCACCCGGCTCTGCGGACCGCCCGACATATCGGGGGTCTGGAAGCCGAGATAGACCAGCCGCCCTGATATGGTCGAGAAGATGCCGAAGAACACCGCCATCGTCATGATGATGCGCGTCCTGCCCTTGCCGCCGGTCGCCTTGCGGGCGCCCTCGACCACGATCGATCCATCTTCACTCGTCCTGGCGCGACGTTTCAGCAGTTTACCGATCATTGGGCGATGCCTCCGGTCACCACGGGATCCCTGCCGTCCGACGGCGCCTTGCCGCCCGAACTATCAGCCATGCCGCCCTGGCGTCCCGACAAGATGTCCTGGATGTCAAGGGATTTGACCGGCAGGTCGCCGACACCGCCGATCTGGCGGGCGCTGACCGGCTCGAGTTCGAGCTGCGACTTGTAGAGTTCGGCGAGCTTCTGCAGCCGCGACGGCTGGGTAAGCAGGCTCCAGTCGGCCTTGAGCAGGTCGATCGTGTCCTCCTCATAGCGTATCTGCGCATGGATCTTCTGCACGGCGGCCAATTGTTCCTCGGCCTCGCGCTTGGCCTTGTAGGTAAGGGCCGCGACCGCAACCATGACGGCGATCAGGACAATGTCGCTGGTACGAAACACTTAGCTACCTCTCCCCCGGCCGGTCGATACCGGGAAGCTTTGGAAGGCCGAAAATCGAAAAGTCGCTGCCGCGCGCCGGCGCCTGGGTGCGGACCGCCGCGCGCAGCCTGGCCGAACGGGCGCGCGGATTGGCCGCCACCTCGGCGTCGCCGGCCGTCACGCCGCCGCCCGCCTTGCGGAACGTCGCGGTGCGCGCATGCGCCTCGGGCAGGTGACGCGAGCCGGTCGCGACATCGGCCCGGTCGGCGATGAAACGCTTGACGATGCGGTCTTCCAGAGAATGGAAGGTGACCACGGCGAGCCGTCCGCCCGGCTTCAGAGCGCGTTCGGCCGCAAACAGGGCCTTGGCCAGTTCGCCAAGCTCGTCATTGACAAAAATGCGCAGCGCCTGGAAGACGCGCGTCGCCGGATGGATCTTGTCCTTCGGCGCCCGGCCGATATGCGTCTCGATGGCGTCGGCGAGTTCCAACGTGCGCTCGAACGGGCGCTTTTCGCGGCGCGCCTCGATCATGCGGGCAATGCGTCCGGCATGGCGCTCCTCGCCGAGGAAGCCGAAGATGCGGGCAAGATCGCCCGGCTTGAAGGAATTGACGACGTCGGCGGCGCTGAGGCCCGATTGCGCCATGCGCATGTCGAGCGGCCCGTCGGCGCGGAACGAAAACCCGCGCTCCGCCTGGTCGAGCTGCATCGAGGACACGCCGATGTCGAGCACGATCCCGTCGGCGCTCTCGACATGTTCGTCCAGCGTCGAGAACGGCGCCTGCACCAGCCGCAGCCGACCACCCGACTGCACTTCAAGATCGCGCCCGGCCGCAATGGCATCCGGATCGCGGTCGATCGCCACCACGGAGGCGCCTGTCGCCAGAATGGCCCTGGTGTAGCCGCCGGCGCCAAACGTGCCGTCGATGATGAGGTCGCCCTGCGCCGGCGCCAGTGCTTCGAGCACTTCGGCAAGGAGGACCGGAATGTGGCGGGCCGATCCGCCAACGGCGTGCCCATCTACGGCGCGAGGAAGGTCATCGCCGTGGCCTGCCGTCATTCCGGTCGCTCCCCAGGCTTCGTCCCCTGCCGAAGCTGCAAAAGCCGTGCCCGCGCCTGCGCCCCATAGGCGGCAAGCCGTCCCGGCTCCCAGATCTGAAAGAAATTGCCGCGCCCGACAAAGGCCACTTCCGCCGAGATGCCGGTGTGTTCGCGAAGGAAATCGCTCATCGTGATGCGGCCGTCCTGGTCGAGTTTCAAGAAGGTTCCGTCGCCATGGCAGAAGAACGACATATCGTCCGCCGTCTGCAGGAAGGGATCCTCGAGCGCTATGCGCTGCTCGTAGCGGTCGAGCAGGTCGAGCCCGCCGACATCCATCGCCGGCAGGTCCAGGCAGCGCAGCGCATAGAGTTCCGAATAGCCGCGCTTCTGCACGACGGCACGGAAATGCGCGGGAACGGACACCCGCCCCTTCGCATCGATCCTGCTCACCGTGTTTGACAGAAACCGGTCCATTAAACGCTACAGCCGCTTGCGCCGCCGCACCCCTCTGCATCTTGTCGCACGCGCCGCCGCAGCGCGTTCCCTGCCCCGTATCAGCCTCGTCCGCACAGGCAAAAACCGGCAAACGCGCAGCCGTCGCGGCTGCCCGATTGGCGTACGCTTTACCCTGACACGGAACGAAGGCTTTGATGTCTGGATGGGATATCATGGGGCACTATGGGCGTCAACGGGAATAGGCTTCACAAACGCGCGCGCCGCGACCAATGAGAGCAGCCGTGACGACACGTCTCGTCTTTATGGTCTATTAAGCCTAACGAAGCGTTTAGAGCCGCCTGGCCCAACTGGACGCGCCTTGCCGCGAGCCGCTGCCGGGCATAGCGTCTCGCCACATCCAGCCGGTCACCAACAGGGTCTGAAATTTGATGTCTGAAACAGCAAAGTCACGCGCTGCAGCGCTTCCTCACCTGCGACGCAGCGCGCTTGCCATGGGCGATTCCATTCCCCTGCCGCTGACCATGGCCGCCATCTTTCATGCGCCCGGCGACGCCACCGGCTTCAACCAGTACGGGCGATTCAGCAACCCGACCTGGGACGCGGTCGAGCATATGCTGGCCCATCTGGAGGACGCGCCCTGCGTCGCGTTCCCTTCCGGAATGGCGGCAATCTCGGCGGCGTTTTTTGCCGTGCTCAAGGCCGGCGACCGTATCCTGCTGCCATCGGACGGCTATCACACGACACGAGCGCTGGCCGAGCGCTTCCTCAAGCCGCTCGGCATCACCTATGATGTCAGGCCGACTTCGACCTTCCTCGATGGCGGCTTCGATGGCTATCGGCTGGCATTTGTCGAAACCCCTGCCAATCCGGGGCTGGATATCTGCGATATCGCCGCCGTTGCCGATGCTGTCCACAAAGCCGGCGCGATCCTTGTGGTCGACAACACGACCATGACCCCTTTCGGCCAACGACCGCTCGACCACGGCGCCGATATCGTCGTTGCCGCCGACACCAAGGCACCCAATGGCCATGCCGACGTGCTGTTCGGCCATGTCGCCAGTCGCAATGCCGATATCATCGCCGCCGTGACCGGCTGGCGCGAAGTTTCCGGCAGCATTCCCGGTCCGTTCGAAGCCTGGCTGGTGCACCGCGGCCTGGAGACACTGGATGTGCGCTTCGATCGCATGTGTTCCTCGGCGGAAGTCATCGCGCGGCGGCTGCAGGGCCACAAGGCAATCAGTGGCCTGCGTTATCCCGGGCTGGAAGGCGACCCTTCGCACAACCTAGCCCGCGCCCAGATGGAGCGCTTCGGCTTTCTCATCTCGTTCGAACTCGCCTCGGAAGACAAAGCCGAGGACTTCATCAACAATTGTGCCCTGATGCAGGCCGCGACATCCTTCGGCGGCGTCCACACCTCCGCCGAGCGGCGCCTGAAGCGAGGCGATGCGGTCTCCGCCGGTTTCGTCCGCCTGTCGGTCGGCTGCGAGCCGGTGGAAGAGCTCTGGAAAGCGATCGAGACGTCGCTGGACGGGATCAGCGGCTCCCGGCTCGGATGAACGGCCGGACAGGCTTGAATCAACAGGCGCGCCCCAGGGGCGCAACCTGCTGATTTCAAGAGATTTCTCTTGATATCGGGGGAGAGAAATTGCCAGCTGGCCTGTAAGCCGGGTTCTGTATGGCCCTCGTCCCTTGCGAGGCGAGAACGTGGCGGCCATTCATCTTGGGCGCATGTTGCCATGCGCCTCACGCAACCTACCCGGACGGTGAGCCGGAAACAGCCCTCGAGGGTTTCCCCTCGCACCGTCCCTATTCGGTCTTGCTCCCGGTGGGGTTTACCGTGCCGCTCCTGTTGCCAGTCGCGCGGTGGGCTCTTACCCCACCCTTTCACCCTTGCCCCGAATCCGGCAAGCCGGATCGTGGCGGTTTGCTTTCTGTGGCACTTTCCCTGGGGTCGCCCCCGCCGGCCATTAACCGGCACCGTGTTTCCATGGAGCCCGGACTTTCCTCACCCACGACCTTTCGGCGTTTGCGGGTGCGGCCGCCCAGCCAGCTGGCAGAGCGTATAAAGGGGTTCACGCCCGAAAACGCAAACGAAAAAGCTGACTTATGCGGGCGATCCAAGCGCAGCCATCTGCACCTTGACCTTGCCGCAATAGGCTGCCGACACGGGGTTCATCCGCGTTGCGGCGTGTCCGGCATTGTATTTCAGAATGGTGCCGCAGGTCGTGCCGCCACCGAGGCTCCGTGCCATGGCAAGGTATTTCATGCCGTATTTGATGTTGGTGTCGGGATCGAACAGGCCCTTGGCGGAGCCGCTATAGCCCATCATCCGAGCCGTGGCCGGCTTGATCTGCATCAGGCCGATCTCGCCGGCGCTGCCGACGATGTTGGGCCGGTAGTTGCTCTCGATCTTGATGACCGCCGAGGCGAGCGACACCGGCACGCCTTCGATCGCCGCATAGCGGGCAACGATTGCGGAATACTGGCCGCTGCTCGCCACCGCGGCCGTCGACTCCGCCGCGTTCCTGAGGCCGATCGATGCCGTTCTCGTCATGTCGACGGTCTTGCGGCCGCGCTTCGTCTGCCTTTTGGCGATGGACTTCTTCGCTTTGGACCAGCTTGCCTTTTCCGCTTTGGCGGAAGCCCGCTTCGTCTCCGCTTTGGCGGATGCCTGCTTTGTCGCCTTGGCGTCGTGGCCTGCCTTGCCGCTTTTTGCGGATACCACGGGAAACCCTTGATCGGCCCGCGGGCTGAATGACGCTGCATGCGCCGCACTGAAGGCAAAAGTCATTACGCCGGCAGCAAGAGCTGCCGTTAAAACGGTAAATTTCTGCATGTGATCCTGTTCTGTCTGAACCGCGCGAAGATGTTCACGCAGCAACGCCTAACCAACGTCGGAACAACCCGGGGGGCTTGGGGTCCGACATCTACACGTCAGCCGTTTGACGCCCGAATTGGTGTCAAACAAGGCCAGGCAAGTCACTTTGAGTGACAGCCTGTAACTTAAGGATTGGAAAGAATTGCTTGGGAGAGGTCTCCCGGGGATTAGCGCTTCACGGAAGCAAGCAGCCTTTGCAGCGTCCGCAGCGTCGAGCCGTCGGCAACGCCGTCCACCTTGCGCGGCCGGAAATGCCGTTGGAAGGCTTCGACCACCGCCTCCGTCTGCCGGTCCAAAACGCCGGATATTTCAACGCCATAGCCGTAGAGCGCCAGCATCGACTGCAACGCTTCGACATCGCCGCCGGTGTCGCCGGTTGTCAGAGTGGCGCCTCGCCTGACGGGCGCGGCCGTAACGAGATGGCCGACACCGGCCTCGAATAGCGTCCGCCACGGAAACTTCTCGCCGGGATCGATTTTGCGCCCCGGCGCAACATCGGAATGCGCGAGTACCCGCTCGGCGGCGATCGAATGCCGACCGGCGATCCCCCGGCACAGCCCGATCACGGCATCGATCTGCCGCCGGGGAAAACCGGGATAGCCCAGCGAATGCCCCGGATTGACGATCTCGATGCCGACGGAACAGGAATTGATGTCGGCGCATCCGAACCACGAACTCTTGCCGGCATGCCAGGCGCGGTCGCTTTCCCTGACCATCTGCACGATATGGCCATTCTCGTGGACCAGATAATGCGACGAGACCTCGCTGGCCGGATCGCAAAGCCAGGCCTCGGCCCCGGCGCCGGTCGCCATGCCGGTGTAGTGCAGCACGATCATGTCGGGCCTGGGTGTCTCGCGCCGCGGGCCGAAATTCGGCGATACCCTGACTTCGGCACGTGGCTCGTCGGGCAGAAAGCCGCTCATGCGTGGCGCAGGCCCCGCTCGATCATCTCGTAGGCGGCATTGATCGCCGCCACCCTGGTGGTCGCGATCTTGATGAATTCCTGAGGCAGGCCGCGCGCAATCAGCCGATCCGGATGATTGTCGGAAACCAGCTTGCGATAGCGTTTCCTGACCTCTTCGAACGGCTTGCCGCGCTCGATGCCCAGCACGACATAGGGATCCCCGGCGCCGAGATTGACGTGCCGGGCCATGATGGCTTCGTAATGCACTTCGTCGATGCGGAAAATCTCGGCGATGCGGTGCAGGAAATGGCCTTCGCGCTCGTGCACCAGCCCGTCGGCCTTGGCGATATGGAACAGACCGTCGAGTATGTCTTCAAGCATCACGCAGTTGGAATGCCCCGAACCGCACATCTGCGCCATCCGCTCGGCATAGGTTTCGAAACCGGCCACGTCGCGCTGGGCGAGATCGAACAGCCGCGCCACATTGCGCGTCTCCTTCGGCGGCACTTCGAATATCTCCTGGAAGGCGCGCACCTCGTCCTGGGTGACGATGCCATCGGCCTTGGCCATCTTGGCCGACAGCGCGATCATCGCCACCGAAAAGGCGACACGCCGGCGCAAATCCGCATCGCCGGAGAAAACCGTGCGCACAGCCTCGACAACGTCGGCGACACCCGACGAGGTTGAGGATGAAACGCGGGTGATGAACTCGCCGAGGCGATCCCAAATCGACATGGCCTGCTTCTTAGAGCCACCGCTCCCTCCTATCAAGCCGGGACAGTGCCGCAGGCTTTGCGCGACAAATCGATCCGGCGCGCGAGAGGGATTGGCCCACGGCGCCCGGACGACATGAGAAAGGCCGGCGCGAGCCGGCCTTCCTCATTCATCACAAGAAGTACTGCTTGCTCACTACTGCGCGGGCGCAGGAGCTGGTGTTGCCGGAGCCGGCTCGGCGGGCTTCTCGGGTGTGATGCTCTTCGTGGTCGAATTATCCGTTGCCGGAGGCGTCGCGGCCGGCGGCGTGGCTTCCGGGGTGGCCGGCTTCATCGGTTCCTCGGCGGCCGGCGGGTTGGTGCTCTGGGTGGTGGTGTTGTCCGTACCGCTGTCACTGCAGGCGGCGACGCCAAGCAAAGCCAAACCGGAAACGGACGCGAGAATGAGCTTTTTCATTTGTCTCTCCTTCAACACACGCTCACGTTGCCGTGAGCGGTCGAAGGACAAATGCGTCAGCCGGCCATGAGTTTCGTAACGTTGCGTTTCCGCATGTAACATCGTCTGGTTCATTTGCGATTGCCGCCCAGGCCGTAGCGAACTAACAGCATGTGCCGAAACACCGATCGAACAGAAGAGCGCCAGGGGCTGTCATGACCGAAAAATGGGATTTCTGGATCGACCGCGGCGGCACATTCACCGATATCATCGGCCGAGATCCGGAAGGCGGGCTGCACCCGCGCAAGCTTCTCTCCGAAAATCCCGAAGCCTATAACGATGCCGCCATCCAGGGCATTCGCGACCTTCTTGGCTTGTCGGCCGGCGACACGATCCCGAGCGGCCTGATCGGCGACATCAAGATGGGCACCACGGTCGCCACAAATGCGCTGCTGGAGCGCAAGGGCGACCGCGTGCTTTTGCTCATCACCAAGGGCTTCCGCGATGCGCTGAAGATCGCCTACCAGGCACGCCCGGACATCTTCGCCAAGGAGATCATCCTTCCCGAACAACTCTACGAGCGCGTCATCGAAATCAACGAGCGTGTGCGCGCCGATGGCTGCGTCGAACAATTGCTCGATATCGCCGCCTGCCGGCCGGCGATCGAACAGGCCAGGGCCGATGGCATCGATGCGGTCGCCATCGTCTTCATGCACGCCTGGAAATACCCCGACCACGAGAAGGCCGTGGCGAAAGTCTGCCGCAAACTCGGTTTCAGCCAGGTCTCGGTCAGCCATGAGGTCTCGCCGCTGATCAAGCTGGTCGGCCGCGGCGACACCGCGGTGGTCGACGCCTATTTGTCGCCGATCCTGTCGCGCTATGTGCAAAGGGTGGCGGGAGAGTTGGGTGCGGCGCCAAGCTCCCCCCTTGTGGGGGAGAGCGATCAATCCCCCCGCCTGATGTTCATGATGTCGTCGGGCGGTCTCACCGCCGCCGACATGTTCCAGGGCAAGGACGCACTGCTGTCAGGACCAGCCGGCGGTGTCGTCGGCATGGTCGAGACGGCCAGGCTCGCCGGCTTCGACAAGGTCATCGGTTTCGACATGGGCGGCACCTCGACCGACGTCGCTCACTATGACGGCGAATATGAGCGCGCCTTCGACACCGAGGTCGCCGGCGTGCGCATCCGCGCGCCGATGATGCGCATCCATACCGTCGCCGCCGGCGGCGGCTCGATCCTGCACTACGAGGCCGGCCGCTTCCGGGCCGGGCCGGATTCGGCTGGCGCCAATCCCGGCCCGGCAGCCTACCGGCGCGGCGGCCCGCTCGCCGTCACCGACGCCAATGTGATGCTGGGCAAGCTGCAGCCCGATTTCTTCCCGGCCATTTTCGGACCCGGCCAGGACGAGCCGCTCGACGTCGAGACGGTACGGGCAAAATTCGCCGCACTCGCCGCCGAAATCGGCGATGGCCGGTCGCCCGAGACTGTCGCCGAGGGCTTCGTCACTATCGCCGTCGAAAACATGGCCAATGCCATCAAGAAGATCTCCGTGCAGCGCGGCTACGACGTCACCGAATATCTCTTGAACTGTTTTGGCGGCGCCGGCGGCCAGCACGCTTGCCTGGTCGCCGATGCGCTCGGCATGGAAGCGGTGCTGATCCATCCCTTCTCAGGTCTTCTGTCGGCCTATGGCATCGGCCTGTCCTCGGTCTTTGCCTCGCGCCAGCAGGCGCTGCTGAAACCGCTTGCCGAAGAGTCCAGAACGGAGATCGGCAACCTCATTGCCACCTTGAGGAAAGCCGTTGTCGCAGAACTCGCGGCGCAAGGCATCGGCGAGGATACGGTCGCCACGAAGTCGGTGCTGCACATTCGCTACGACGGCACCGACACGACACTGCCGGTGAATTTCGAGGCGGATTCGATTTTCCAGGCCAGGCGCGATTTTGAAATCGCCCACAAGGCGCAGTTCGGTTTCGTCTATGACGACAAGCCGATGATCGTCGAGACCGTCGGCGTCGAAGGCACCGACACCGGCGGCACTGGGCGCGACGAAACTGAATCGCGAACCGAAGACCTTGCCGTAAGCCCTTCACAGACCCGCGAAATCTTCACCGAGGGAGAGTGGCGCACTTCACCCATCTTCCGCCGCGAGGCGCTGAAGCCGGGAAACAGGGTTGCGGGACCTGCCTTGATTATCGAGCCGAACCAGACAATCGTCATCGAGCCGGGCTGGCTGGCCGAAATCACCGCCAGGAACCATGTGCTCCTGCGCCGCGTCGAGAAAAAGCGCCGGCAGGCAGCGCTCGGCACCGAGGCCGATCCGGTCATGCTGGAGGTTTTCAACAACCTCTTCATGTCGATCGCCGAGCAGATGGGCGTCACGCTGCAGAACACCGCCTATTCCGTCAACATCAAGGAACGGCTGGATTTTTCCTGCGCCGTCTTCGACCGGACCGGCGCGCTGGTCGCCAATGCGCCGCACATGCCGGTACATCTCGGCTCGATGGACCGCTCGGTCGAAACCATCATCCGGCTGAATTCCGGCGACATCCACCCCGGCGACGTCTTTGCCCTCAACGCACCCTACAATGGCGGCACGCATCTGCCGGACATCACTGTCGTGACGCCGGTCTTCGATGATGCCAAGGAAAGAATCCTGTTCTGGGCCGCCTCGCGCGGCCATCACGCCGATATCGGCGGCACGGCACCCGGCTCGATGACGCCGCTCGCCACCACGGTCGACGAGGAAGGCGTGCTGTTCGACAATTTCCGCATCGTCGACCGTGGCCGCTTCCGCGAGAAGGAGCTGGAAACGCTGCTCACCGATCACCGCTATCCGGCCCGCAATCCGCACCAGAACATCGCCGACCTCAAGGCGCAGATCGCCGCCAACGAGAAGGGCGTAGCCGAACTGCGCAAGATGGTCGCCCATTTCGGCCTCGATGTCGTCGAGGCCTATATGGGCCATGTCCAGGACAATGCCGCCGAAAGCGTGCGCCGCGTGCTAGAGCGGCTGCCGGATAGTTCTGAGTACGAATACCCGACCGACACCGGCCAGATCATCAAGGTGAAGATCACGGTCGACCGGCAAAAGCGCGAGGCGACGGTAGACTTCACCGGCACCTCGCCGGTGATGAAGAACAATTTCAACGCGCCCGAGCCGGTGGCCCGCGCCGCCGTGCTCTACGCCTTCCGCGTCATGGTCGAGGATATGATCCCGATGAATGCCGGGTGCCTGCGGCCCATCAACATCATCATTCCCGATGGCTGCATGCTGAAACCCGCCTACCCCGCCGCCGTCGTCGCCGGCAATGTCGAGACCTCGCAGCATGTCACCAACGCGCTGTTCGGCGCCATGGGCGCCATGGCCAACGCCCAAGGCACGATGAACAACCTGACCTTCGGCAACAAGACGTACCAGTACTACGAGACGATCTGCTCCGGCTCGCCGGCCGGCCAGATGAACTCCGGCCGCGGCTTTGCCGGCACCTCCGGCGTCCACACCCACATGACCAATTCGCGCCTCACCGATCCCGAAGTGCTGGAACTGCGCTTTCCCGTGCTGCTCGAGGATTTCCACATTCGGGAAAATTCCGGCGGCAACGGCAGATGGAGCGCCGGCGATGGCACCAAACGCACCATCCGCTTCCTCGAAAAGATGGAATGCGCGATCCTGTCCTCGCACCGCAACCGTCCTCCCAAGGGGCTGGACGGAGGCGGCGATGGCGAGGTCGGCTCGACCAAGATCCGCCGCAAGGACGGCACGATCGACCTGCTGAAAGCCTGCGACCAGACCATGTTGCAGGCCGGCGACGCCGTCATCCTGACGACGCCGACGCCGGGGGGATTTGGCCGGCGATGACCTCGCCCCCGGGCTGCTAGCCGGCTGCTGTCATCCATCTGTCATCGCCGAGCGCTACCCGCTTGCGGCAAAGCAAATGGGGAATCACTTTGCCATGACGGACGTTTCCGCAGATCTGGTTTTTCGCCGCGGCAAGGAAGTTGGAAAGGCCGTCTATCAGAACCGCCCGCTGTCGAAAGCCGGCATTTCGGAGCGGCTGTTCGCCTTCCTGTTTTCCGGCCTCGTCTATCCGCAGATCTGGGAAGACCCCGATGTCGACATGGAGGCGATGCAGCTCGGCCAGGGCCACCGCGTCGTCACCATCGCCTCCGGCGGCTGCAACATCCTGGCCTACCTCACGCGCTCGCCGGCCCGGGTCGACGCCGTCGACCTCAACACCGCGCACATCGCCCTGAACCGCATGAAGCTGGAGGCGATGCGCCATTTGCCATCGCAGGGCGACCTGTTCCGCTTCTTCGGCGCCGCCGACACCAGCCACAATTCGAAAGCGTATGACCGTTTCATCGCGCCGCATCTCGATCCTGTCAGCCGTCACTACTGGGAGCGCCGCAACTGGCGCGGGCGCCGTAGGATCACTGTCTTCGACCGCAATTTCTACCAGACCGGCCTGCTCGGCCTGTTCATCGCCATGGGCCATCGCACGGGAAAATTCTTCGGCGTCGACCCAGCCGGCATCATGCAGGCCAGGAACATCGGCGAGCAGCGCCGCTTCTTCAACGAGGAGTTGGCGCCGGTCTTCGACAACAAGCTTTTGAGATGGGCGACGTCGCGCAAGGCTTCACTGTTCGGCCTCGGCATTCCACCGGCGCAGTACGATTCGCTGATCACTTCTGGCGACGGCACCATGGCCAGCGTGCTGAAAGCCCGGCTGGAAAAACTCGCTTGCGATTTTCCGCTGGAGAATAACTACTTCGCCTGGCAGGCCTTTGCCCGCCGCTATCCGAACCCCGGCGAGGCCGCCCTGCCCGCCTATCTCGAAAAGCAGAATTACGAGAGCATCCGCGGCAATGTCGACCGCGTCGCCATCCACCATGCCAATCTGATCGAGTTTCTCGCCGGCAAGGATGCAGGCTCCGTCGACCGTTTCATCCTGCTCGATGCACAGGACTGGATGACCGACGACCAGCTCAACGCGCTGTGGGCGGAAATCACCCGCACGGCTTCGGCCGGCGCCCGCGTCATCTTCCGCACCGCCGCCGAGCCCAGCCTGCTGCCGGGTCGCGTCTCCAGCTCGCTGCTCGACCAATGGGACTATCAGGACCAGGCTTCGCGCGAATTTTCGGCCCGCGACCGCTCGGCCATCTATGGCGGCTTCCACCTCTACGTGAAGCGCGCGGCATGAGCACCAGCGAGCTGCCGGCCAGCCCCGAATTCAAGGCCAGCCATGCCGAACTGATGGACGGCGTCTACCGCTGGCAGCGCCACATCTACGACCTGACCCGCAAATACTACCTGCTCGGCCGCGACCCAATGATCTCGGGGCTCGACGTGCCTGTCGGTGGCACCGTGCTGGAACTCGGCTGCGGCACCGGCCGCAACGTCATCCTCGCCGCCCGTCACTATCCCGACGCGCGCTTTTTCGGCCTCGATATTTCGGCCGAAATGCTGGAGACGGCCGGAAAGGCGATCGACCGCGAGGGCCTGTCCGGTCGCGTCATATTGGCTAGGGGCGATGCCACCGATTTCGATGCCCGGGCACTCTTCGATGTCGAACGCTTCGACCGTGTCTTCGTGTCCTATTCGCTGTCGATGATCCCCGGCTGGGAAAAAACAGTATCGGCGGCACTTGCCGCCCTGTCGCCGAACGGTTCGCTGCACATCGTCGATTTCGGCCAGCAGGAAGGCCTGCCGCGCTGGTTTCGCACACTGCTGCGCGGCTGGCTGAAAAAATTCCACGTCGCGCCTCGTGAATCGCTGCGCGAAGTGCTGGAATCGGAATCTCGGCGAACCGGCGCAAGCTTCCGTTTCCGCACGCTTTATCGCGGCTACGCCTGGCTGGCGGTTATCGGGCCGCGCGGCTAGCCAAGGTGAAACTGCCATTTGCAGGCCGACCTCACCTGAATGTCAATGCACCTTAATGGAGTGCCTTCACCAACGCCCCCACCATCGTCTGCGGCCGATAGCCAAGCTTGGCAGGCGTCAGCCCCAGCCGCACCACCACCAACTGCTCCGAGGGAATGATGGCAACCGTCTGCCCGTCATGGCCTTCCATCCAGTACGTGTCCTTGGGCAGGCCTGCCGCGACACCGGCGCCGGGGTTTTCCTCATCGCCCGGGGCCTCGATCCACAATTGGCCCTTGCCGTAGACCTTCGAGGCGGATGCCGGCTCTCGCATCCAGTCGACGAAACCGGCCGGCAGGATCTGGTTGCCGTTCCACACCCCGCCTTGTAGCAGGAACTGGCCGAAGCGCGCCCAGTCATGCGCGGTCGCGTAGAGATAGGACGAGCCGACGAAGGTGCCCAGCTCGTCGGTCTCGAGCACCGCGCTGTGCATGCCGAGCGGCTCGAATAGCGCCGTGCGCGGCCACGTCAGCGCCCTGGCCTTGTCGCCGACCGCGTCCTGCCAGAGGCGCGACAGCATCACCGCCGTGCCGCTCGAATAGGAAAACTGTTTGCCGACCTCTGCAGCCAGCGGCTTGGATTCGGCAAAGCCCGCCATGTCAGGTTCGAGATAGAGCATGCGCGTGACGTCGGCGACGTCGCCATAATCCTCGTTGAACTCCAGCCCGCTCGACATCGCCATCATGTCGGCAAGGCTGATCGCGGCGCGGCCGTCCGCCTTCCACGGCGCGAACAGGTTTTTGTTGTCGAAAGCCATCTTGCCGTCCTTGACCAACGTACCGACGATGGCGGCATTCACCGTTTTGGTCATCGACCAGCCGAGCAGCGGCGTCCTGGCGGAAAAGCCATCGCCGTAGCGCTCGGCGACGACACGGCCATTCTTGACCACCACCACCGCGCGCATGCCGGTGCCGATCAGCGCCGCATCGTCCAGCAGCTTGGCAACAACCGGATCCTGTGATGCCTCGACCCGTTCGCCTTCCGGCCACAGGTCGCCCATGGTGACTGCGGACGGCTCCGCTTGGATCGCGGTCCGCCGCACCTTTCCTACGTCGCCGTCCGGAACCGAAGCGCAGCCAAGCCCGTCGCGGGCTACGGCGACGCTCTTGCCGAGGAAACCGAACAGGCCGGCAGACACCGTTCCCCTGTTCTTGTCCACCGAAACCCGCATTAACCGCAGCAGGGGATGCCCGGGTGCCTGCACGTCGACGGCCAGCACCTCATTGGGATCGCGGCCGGCGATAAAAACGTTCGAACAGACGATCTTGGCCGAGTAGCCCGAGCCAACCCTGATCAACTCCGGTGGCGCGATATAAAGCCAGGCAAAAAGTGCTGCGATCACCAGGACGATCAGGCCAAGCAGCCATTTGACGATCTTGACCACGATCCGCATTTATTTCCTCCGGGCCCTGCGCGACCCTTATGTCATCGATTTGCCGCCATTGCTTCCGCAAATCACAATGCTTGTCGAGCGTCATCAACGGATTATCAACCATGATCGGCGATCACAGGATATGCTGAGCGATGCTGTGGGGCGATCGTTCGGAGGGGGCCCGATCACAAAGCAGGCCATCAGTGTAGAGACCCATCAGCGACCGGCTGAATCCGGCTCGGGAATTGCGATGCGCCGTCTTGCGGGCCTGATCATGCTAGCGCTGCTTGGTGCTTGCTCGACCGTCGACGATCTCTCGCCGCTGTCGCCATCCGCTTCGAGCAGCCCGACGGTTGCCGTGCGCGCGCCGCGCTTTGCCGACTCCAAGCCGCATGAATGGGAGAGCGGCGCGCCGTGGAACTATGCCGTCCACGGCACCGATGTTTCCAAATACCAGACCTCGGTCGACTGGCCGGCTGCCAGGGCCAGCGGCATCTCCTTCGCCTTCATCAAGGCGACCGAGGGCGGCGACCGTTTCGACGAGTATTTCAGCGAGCATTGGGCGCGCACGAAGGCCAACGG
Source organism: Mesorhizobium sp. M7A.F.Ca.US.005.03.1.1 (assembly GCF_003997975.1). Taxonomy (NCBI): domain Bacteria; kingdom Pseudomonadati; phylum Pseudomonadota; class Alphaproteobacteria; order Hyphomicrobiales; family Phyllobacteriaceae; genus Mesorhizobium; species Mesorhizobium sp. M7A.F.Ca.US.005.03.1.1. The sequence continues at coordinate 709 of NZ_RZRO01000070.1, read as the reverse complement.
GATTCCGCGAGCCGCCTATCATTTCTATTATTTCTGCACCCCGGCTGCCGTTCAGGCGCGCTGGTTCATCCGCAACGTCCCCGTCGATCGCTCGGCGATGCCGCCGGTCCTCGATATGGAATGGAACCCGCAATCGCCGACCTGCAGGCTGCGTCCCGACGCCGCCACGGTGCGCGCGGAGATGACCACCTTCCTCGAAATCGTCGAACGCCATTACGGCAAGAAGCCGATCATCTACACTTCCGTCGACTTCTTCGACGACAACGGGCTGTCGGGGTTCCGCGGCTATCCCTACTGGCTGCGTTCCGTCGCCGGCCATCCGCGTGAGAAATACGGCAGCCACCCCTTCACCTTCTGGCAGTACACCGGAACCGGCATCGTTCCCGGCATGACCGGCAAGTCCGACATCAACGTCTTCAACGGCAGCGAAGCCGCCTGGAACAAATGGCTGCGGCAGAACACCCGTTGACGTCAGGTTCAACGGCAGCACCGCCCTGGATCAAAAGCACTCCAGCAGAGCTTCCGTTGAACCGGTTTAACGGCAGCACCGCCCTGGATCAAATCACTCCAGCAGAGCTTCCGTTGAACCGGTGCAACGGCAGCACTGCCCTGCATCAAATCACTCCAGCAGAGAAGCTGCCGCAGAACACCGTTGACACCGGGCCTGCCGCCTGCTTTTCGACACAGCCAGCGGTAAAGAGTGCAACCG